>USFU01000072.1 GCA_900554135.1 uncultured Collinsella sp.
ATGCCGCGAATGCCGTTGATGGGCGTGCGCAGATCGTGGCTCATGCGACGCAGAAACTCCGTCTTTGCCGAGTTGGCGGACGAGGCCTCACGCGCCGCCTTTGCCAGCTTGTCGCCATAGTCGCGCTCCTGCTGCAGCAAGTCCGTCAAACGTCGGCGATCAGCGCGGCGACGCACCGTCACAACAACGGCTATAACACCGCTGTAGAGCGCCAGCACGCCGGCAGCAACAGCCGCGACAACCTCAAAGTAACGCCGCGCCGAGGCATAGGTGTACACATAGAATTTGTGCGCTTTTCCAAATGTGCCCAAATACCACTCGCCGTCGGCGTTAACCAATCTGACCTTACCAGCCAGGCATCGATCCTTAATACCGTCGACAATGAAGACGTCCGTCGCGGGCAGATCGAATACGCCCAATACGGTGGGTTCAACGACATTGGTCGCAACGACCTTGCCGTCGCTTTCGATCACGATATTGCCGCTATCGATGGTTTCATAGCCATCAAGCAAGCTCTGCAGTTTGAGTGTATTGCTTGCAACCGCCTTCGCGCTCTGATGCCTTACCGCGATAACGATGCCCTCGCCATCCTGCCGAGTCACACAGCCAATGTCTGCGACCGAATCATCCGCAAGCGTGATGCGGGCGGTATAGGACTTAAGCGGATGAGTTGCCACCTCCAGCACGGGTGATTCTTTGAGATACGCAGCGAGCGACTCGTAGCCCACATCGCCCGTCGAGGACTCGGACACCAAATTGCCCGATGCATCCGTCACGATCAGCGCGCTCACGTTGAACTGGTCGGCATATTGCTCCAGCATGGCGCTATCCACCGAACCGTCGCGCTCCATATCGCGGGCAGCCTCTCCGGCGATCTCCATAACGCGAATCAGGTTTTTGGTCGTATAGGCGCTGTTGAATGCATCGTAGGAAAGGCTCTGCGTCGCCACGTAATCGACAACGTCGGCAAAGCGCTGCTCGGCTTGGGCCGTCATGTAACCGTAGCTCATCATGCCGGCAGCAACCGAGAGCGCTATCCCCAGCAGAGCGACAAGGAGCCATGCCCCTGCCGAACGATTGCCCCGCTCCTGAGCGGCGTGGTCGAGCGCATCGATCATGACAGGCCCTCCACATTCAAAAATGGTGAAGGGTCATCAAAGTACTTTGACACCAGGCGTTCCATGGTGCCATCGGCAAGCATTTCTTGGTAGGCATGAGTGAGCTTGACGTCGATGCCGCGCGTATCGTTGATATCGAAAGCGGTGCCCAAACCAACCTCTAGCAGCGGCTCATCCAAAATTCGATACGTTACGCCATAGTCTTTTTCGTAGGTAAGCAGCAAGGACTCATGCGCGGCGATGGCGTCGACCAGGCCCTCGACGAGCGCCGGGTTCAGGCACGAACGGTCCGAAAAGCAATAGAGTTCCTTGATCTGCGGAACGTTTTCATTTGTGCGATTGAGCAAAATGCCCTCGGGCTTGGTGGTGGACTGAACCGCCACGATCTTATCCTCAAGATCGGCAAGCGTGTAGATATCGCTCTCGGGATCGACCGCGACCACCTGACGGCTCGCAAGGTACGGGCCAGCCCAACGATACTCGTTTTCGCGACCCGTCATGCTAAAGCTGCCCATGACGCAATCGAGCTCGCCGTTCGCCAGCAGTTCTTTCTTCTTTTCCCAATCGATCAGCTGGTATTTTGGCTTGTAACCAATGCGGGCCAAAGCCTCGGTTAATATCTCGACGTCCAGGCCAACGATATCGCCGTACTCGTCGGTATACACAAACGGTGGATAGAGGTCGCTGCCGACGTTGAGCGTCTTAAGGTCGTCGTCTTTGACTTGCGAGGCGTCCAGTTCTTCTAATGCAGACGTCGAGGCCCTGCCATTCGACTCGGAGCAGCCGGCTATCGCTACGACAAAGGCACACGCTACTGCAAGCGCAACAAACAACGATATGACAACTGAGCGACGGGGTCTTTTCATCGAGCTCCAGAAGATCCTGTTTACAGACTGAAATGGTTAAAGATAATAGCAAACAAAACCACACGAGTGCCCAATTGTTACAGACGCTTTACCATGTGGGACCTTCTAGCCGACTTGACAGAAGGCCCCGCATGCAGTGCTCGCTTACCGTGCATTAAAAACGTAGCGGTCTAGGCGGTCGCACGCTTCCCTTACGCGCGAAAGCGGCAGCGCCAGATTCACGCGAATGTGGCAGGGCCCATGGAACGGGCGGCCGTCCTGATATCCAACGCCCACGCGCGCCCCCTCGTCAAGCAACCACTGAATATCGCGGCCATGCTCGCGGCACCACTCGGTGCAGTCCAGAAACACCATGTACGTGCCCTGCGGACGCGAATAAGACACACCCTCAAAATGCTCATCCACGTAATCGCAGAAGTACTCGATATTACCGGCAAGCACCTGGTTGAGCTCGTCCACCCACTCGTAGCCTTGCGGCTGGTAGGCACCGATAAGCGCATGCATGGAGAGGACGTTCATCTCGTTGTAGTCAGTCTTGTCGGACACGGCGCACACGCGGTCGCGCAGCGTCTCGTTGTAGATGATGTGGTAGCTGCCGACCAGGCCCGCCAGGTTGAACGTCTTGCTGGGCGCGTAGAGGGCAACCGTGCGCATGCGGGCATCCTCGCTCACCGACTGCGTCGGGATGTGCTTGTGACCAGGCAGGATGATATCGGACCAAATCTCGTCCGAGATCACCACGCAATCGTGCTGGCGATAGATGTCCATGGCGCGCTCGATCTCGTCGCGCTCCCATACGCGGCCGCAGGGATTGTGCGGCGAGCAGAACACCGCGGCATGGATGTAGTTTTGGGCGAGCTTGCGCTCCATGTCCTCAAAGTCCATGCGCCACACGCCCTGGTCGTCGAGCTTAAGCGGGCTGTGGACAATACGATAGCCCGCGGCCTCGATGGACTTGGCAAAGCCGATGTAGGTAGGGCTGTGGACCAGCACCGCATCACCTGGCTGGACATACGCGCGTAGCGTCGACACGACACCGCCCAGCACGCCGTTTTCGTAGCCGATATGCTCCGGCGCCAAGTCCTCAACGCCGTTGCGACGGCTCTGCCATTCGATGATGCGGTCGAAGTACTCGGGACGCGGATTGAAGTAGCCAAACATGGGGTGCTGAGCGCGCTTGATGATGTACTCCTGAACCGTGGGCACCGTGGCGAAGTTCATGTCGGCCACCCACATGGGAATGCGGTCGAAGCCCTCGTCGGGTGCGCTCGGAGCCATACCGGGGATCTCGCCCCAAGAGTCAACGGCGATGGCATCCATGCCGTGGCGGTCGATAAGCGAGCTAAAGTCGTATTTCATGCTGAGCTCCCATGCAAAGCGGACTATTTTGGTAGGCGTTATTGTCCACCAGCATGGGCGATTTTGACATGGGGTTTGGCGCTTAATTTGACGGGTTCAGACGAATGGCTGGTTAGTCTCGCGCGTCGTTGACGGCGACTACGGTTAACTGGGTTTTATCGACCGAAAAAGATATGTCGAGCCCGGCGAAGGCCAGATGATAGACGCGGTTTGGCTCGTGCTTGCTGCCCGCGCGGCGTGGATCTTGGCGAAGGACCTCGACCAAGCCGGGGAGCTTTGCGGGCGGGACCATGTCTTGAAGCGCTTGCGGGAACTCGACGTTGAGCTCTTGCCACGGAGCATCCTCAATCCAGCCGTCCGTTGCATCCGGGTGGCAGTCCGCAAACGGAATGTAGGGCTTAATGTCGTAGATGGGCGTGCCGTCGCGCAGGTCGGCCCCCAGCACATGGATGATGGGGCCGTCGTCGGTAAGCTCCACGTGGTCGAGCTTAACACAGGTAAGACCGATGGGATTAGGGCGAAACGGACTGCGCGTGGCAAACACGCCCACGCGCTCGGCTCCACCCAGACGCGGCGGACGCACGGTTTTCGACCACTTGACGTTGGTGCCGGACCTGTCCTGCGACTTGGCATCGGCAGCTATGTCCTTAGCCGTGCCGCCAGGCGTTCCGTTTTCGAAGCGCCACAGCAGCCACAGGTGAGAGAAGGAGTCGAGACCCTCAACCGCTGCATTGGAGGCAAATTCCGGCTCAAAAACGATGCGTCCCTGCAGATGAGGCGCCAAAAAGCTGTTGCGCGGAATGCCGAACTTCTGTGGCAGGTCGGTATGTATGTGTGCGATAGGTTCCATGCCGGTCATTGTACGGCATGGAGGCGTGGGGCGTTGCGCGCAATTCTTTGTCGCGGTCTCCCGTCGTGCAACCAACGGTTGCTTGGAAGGGCGCCTGCCGCCGCGTATGCTTAAGCTATCAACCAGCAGAAAGGAGCCGCTATGGCCTTTGCAGAAAAGCTCATCG
This sequence comes from uncultured Collinsella sp., assembly GCA_900554135.1. The sequence goes on from USFU01000072.1 coordinate 4,360, forward strand.
CTGTCCGTCGCGCCCATCACCTTACCCAAGGGCAGCTCGCCGCCAAGCTCTTCGTCACACGCCAGGCCGTCAGCCGTTGGGAGCGTGACGAGGTCACACCGGGCATCGACATGATGAAGCTCATCGCCGCCGTGACTGGCGAGCCCCTGTCTCATCTGCTCGAAATGCCCGAGCACTATTGTCAGAGCTGCGGCATGATACTCACGTCCGACGACTGCGGCACCGACGCCACGGGCGCCACGACCAACCATTACTGCAAGTGGTGCTACGACCACGGCAAGTACACCTACGACACCACCATGGAGGCGATGATTGAAGATTGTGCCCCGCGGCTGGCGCAAAACACTGGCATGTCGCTCGACGAAGCCGTCTCACTCATGGGCGCCGTCCTGCCGCAACTGGAGCGCTGGCGCACCGTACAGGAAAACGAGGAGCGCTACGGCGCCGAAGCGCGGGCGCGCTATGGCGATGAGGCTATCGATGCAGCAAACGAAACGTTACTGGACATGGATCCTCAGGCATGGAACGACATGAAGGAACTTGAACGCGCTGTTCTGGGCCAGCTTTCGATTGCCATGGGCATTGGCGACCCAGAAAGCAACGAGGCCCGCAAGCTTGTCGCAATGCACCGTCGATGGATTGCCCTCAACTGGGGACGCGAACCCCAGAACGAAGCGTACCTGGGCCTCGCCCACGGCTATCTTGCCGACCAGCGCTTTGTTGACTACTACGACAAGCCCTGCGGCACCGGAGCTACGGCGTTTCTGGTCCAAGCCATCGAGTCGTCGTTGACGCGCGCATAGACCGCGGCGGCTTTGGGTATTTCAATCAAAACCTCAACCGATTGGAGACCCATGGCTACTGATCACGAGCTCGCGCTCTACGTTATGACTGGCTGCCCGTATTGCTTAAAGGTCAAGCGCTTTTTGGCCGATAACGGCGTGACCATCCCTGAGCGCAACATCTCGACCGACCCCGATGCCGAGCAGACGCTCATCGCCGTCGGCGGAAAACGCCAGGTTCCCTGCCTGTTCATCGACGGCAAACCACTCTACGAATCGAGCGACATCATCGCATGGGTACAGGAGAACCTGCTCTAGTGCAACACAGCCATTGGGGACGTCCTTAAATGACTAGTCGTTAAAGAACGTCCCCGATGACTAACTAGCCGTGGAAGCGGGCTATGGGCGCAAGTGGCTGCTCGCGAAAGACGCGATCGACGGCGGCGCGGTATTCGTCGACCTTTTTAGTCTTGCGTACGAGCTTGTGAACGGTAGCGGGGTCGGCGAAAGCGCACTTGGCGTAGAACCACCACTCCTTCATGCGAAAGACCGCGTTGTCGCCAATCTCTTCTGCATAGGCCGCAAACAGCGTGTCGTGGAAGCGCTGCAGCTCGGCTGCTGTGGCAGCAGGACCGCCGTTGACCATACGAGCCAGAGCGGGGTTCGCGAGCAGGCCGCGCCCCAGCATCACATGGCGTGTGCCGGGATAGGCCTCCACCAGCGCATCCATATCCTCAAGATCAAAAATGTCGCCGTTGTAGGCGACCGGAAACGGCGCGCGCTCCAGCGTTTCGCCATAGAACTCCTTGCGCGGCGTGCCCGTATAGCGGTCCTTTTGCACGCGCGGGTGCACGATTAGCTCTGCCAGCGGCATGCGACAGTACAGGTCAAGCACGCGCTCGTATTCGTCGTCACTCTCCAGCCCCAGCCTGGTTTTTACCGACACCGGCAACGGCGAACGTTCGCACACATCGCTCAAGAACACTTCGAGCTCGTCCAAGTGGCGCAAAAAGCCCGAGCCCTTGCCCTTGGCGACAACCGTCCCCGAGGGGCAACCCAAGTTGAGATTGACCTCGCGATAGCCCATGTCGGCGAGCACCTGTGCCGCCCACACAAACTCGTCCGCGTTCTTGGACATCAACTGAGGCACCACGTTGAGCCCCTGGTTATTGGCAGGATCGATCTCCTTAAACGCCTTGCCGCCAAAGCGGTTTCCCACCCGCGGCGGCGGCAAAAACGGCGTGTAATAGCAATCGAGCGCACCGAAGCACTCCGCATGCACGCGACGGAACACATGCCCGGTAATCCCCTCCATAGGGGCAAGCGAAAGAATCATCTACTCTTCTCTCATATCAACGGATGTGACAAAGGAACCGCCCCCTTGTTACATGCATTATGCCTTGTGCTTCAGATGATTCACAAGGCAGAGGTAGCTGCTTGACGATAATCACCCTTCTATCCGTCGCCTTACGCAACGAAGGTGAATGCTTTTCCGCGAAGTGAACGGGTGAAATCGGACCCTCGATGCATCGACACTTTGGGAAGGCCAATTCCTGCGGTTTTATCACTCAAATCCTGCGGTTTTAGCGTCGAAAAACGTGGGTGCTTCAGGGGTCCAAATTAGGTCGTTCACTTCTCGGGAAACCATTCACCTTCGATTTGCTGTTTGCGGGCATCGGAAGCGGCTTCATGCTCCAAAAGACGACGTTCGCAATCAAACGATCACCAACAGCACGCTGTTGACCGCTATGTATGAACAACAGACATCCTCCACTCATCTATACTCAAGAGCGTGTGCGCATCGCCCCCGAAAAACGATGAGAGCCGAGGCCCCCATGCAGCAACTCACCGAGCAAGAAAAGAAACGCATCCAGCGGTACTGCACATACCCCAAAATCGCAGCGACCGCACTCGTCATGTCGTTCGTAGCATGCCTGTTGATGTTGCCGCTCCAAATGGTCAACGATATCGCGTTTCACCAAAAGGAATTCCAACCCGCGGGCATATATACCGCCATCGCACTCACCGTAATCGAACTCGCCATCTTTTGCTATTGCGCTCTTGCGCCGCGCTTTGGAATGCAGGGCAAACAGTGGAAGGAGCTGCAGAGCAGGCTTGCGGTGGCCCAGACCAACAAGGACCATTCCGCGGAGGTCGCCGGCGTGCTTGCCACGCAAGCTGCCGGCCGCCTGCTCAAGAACAGCGATAACGATCTCGCGCGCAACCTGGGCGGTGCCGCCGAGGTTGCCAGCGCCGTAGGGGCAGTCGCCACGGCGGCAGACGTGCTGGCCGAGACCTCGAGCAATGCCGAGGCCATGGCAAACGCATACGGCGTGACAATTCCAAACGTCAAGAAGCAGATCATAGCTCTCGCGGTGTTGCCCGCCATTGTGCTGCTTGGCGTCTACATCCCGCAGTTTGTCCAGGGAAATAACGAGCTTCAGGCGAGAAAGGCCGCTGCCGCCGAACAGCTCACCATTGCACAGGATGCCCTGGAGCCCGTGTGCGAACGCATCGCGGCAGATGATCCGTACGAGTCGTATCACGACTACGGCTACCGCATTATCGGCTATCTACGCGACAACGACCTCGGCGCTCAAGCGGCCTATGTCTACCTTTCTTTTGATGTAGACGGCACGCTCACGGACGTCGATTACACCAGTCAGATCGACCCCGAGGCAAGCCTTGCAGACAACCTCGCCCGCGCCGAGCAGGATATTGCAACGCTCTGTGCCCCGCTCAACGGACTGGACATTTCCGTTGCCACGCCTGACCTCCTCGCGCCATGTAGCCTGTCGGATGAGTTTAAGCGGGCATTTTTGGCCGGATCCTTATACGAGGAGATCAGCATCAAGACGGAGGACGAATCCATCAAGTCGTACTACGCCTTTGACACCGAGC
>USFU01000073.1 GCA_900554135.1 uncultured Collinsella sp.
CAAGACGCTCGCGCATCTCGCCCGAAAGCTCAGCGACGGTCGGCAGGGTATTGTGGGACATGGTCACTCCATTACGTTGAAGGGGCTTCTGATCTTAGGCGTCGTACGCCGCAAGGATGCGCTTGAGAATCGAACCATCGCGCTCACAAGGCTCGGGTCCGTTCTTGCGCAGCATACGCTCTTCCTCGCCCTTACCGGTCACGATGACCACGGCAGGACGGACGGTCTCGCGCACGGCAGTCTCGATAGCGGCAACGCGATCAGTCACGATTTGCCAGTTATCATTTCCCTGCGCTTGAACGTTGCGCGCGATCTCGGCGCAAATATCCTCGACATCCTCGGGGCCGGGGTCGTCCTCGGTAATCACGATTCGGTCGGCATACTTGCCAGCGGCGATGCCCATCGTGGTGCGTCGGTCGACACCCTTACCGCCCGTAGCGCCAAATACAACCGCCAGCTCGCGCTCGGGATAGTTCTCGCGCAGGTCACGCAGGAGTGTCTCGAGGCTCATGCCGTTATGTGCAAAATCGACGACGCCCAAGATTTTGCCCGATACGGACGGATAGAGCTCCATGCGGCCGGGAACGAAGACGCCCTCAAAGCCGTGGACGATACCCTCTTCGGAAATGCCCAGGGCCTCGGCGCAGGCAATAGCGGCAAGCGCATTGGAGACATTGAACTTAACCGGCGTGGGAATCACAATGTCGCGCGTAAAGCAGGGCGTGCGCACCGTTGCCACCACGCCGCAGTCGCCATTGCGAATCGCCAGCGCAAGCACGTCGGCACGCTCGTCGGTCAGGGAGAACGTCACCGTACGTTCGCAACGAGATGCCGCCTCGAGCACGCGATCGACCTTATCCATATCGAGATTGACCACGGCAAAACGGCTCTGTGAGAAGATTTTGAGCTTGCTGGCAAAGTAATCCTCGAGTGTCGGATGCTCAATCGGCGAAATGTGATCCTCGCCGATATTGGTAAAGGCGCCGACTTCAAAGGCGATTTTGCCCGTGCGCTCGTATTTGAGGCCCTGGCTCGATGCCTCCATAACCAGCCACGGGGCACCCGCCTCCGCAGCATGCGCGATGCGAGACTGCAGCAGAAAGGATTCGGGGGTCGTCAGCTTGGAAGGACCCGCCTCGATGCCGTCGTCGAACTCAATGCCCGTATTAAGAGCGGGTCGATGACAGCCCGTAAGCTTGGCCTCGTTGGCGAGAATGCCGCGCAGATAAAAGCTACAGGTCGACTTGCCCTTGGTGCCTGTAAAGGCGCAGACCTTCACCTTACCCGACGGGTGCCCATAAAAGGCATCTGCCACCACGGCGAGCGTGCGACGAATATCACTCACAATCACCGCGGGAAGATCAACATCGTAATCGACCTCGGAAACGTAGGCCACGGCGCCATCGGCGATTGCCGAAAGCAGGTACTCGCGCTTAAACGCGCGGCCCTTGCAGACAAACAACGTGCCCGGGCGCACCTGGCGCGAGTCGTCAGTCGCAAACTCAATGCGCTGGTCGCACGAAGCGCTCGGTTTGGAAACAACAAGGTCATCTTCCTCGAGCAACTCTATATAGCGCATCAGAGTTAGCTTCTCTTGTGTCGGACTCGACATACAAAGACCTCTCTCGCTAAATTCAGCCTTAAAGGGCAAAAGACGTCCCGCGGCAGAAACGATGAAACATTCTGTATTATCAACCATCCTAATATGCCACCTGACCTTGCGCGCACTGCAGCCTTCTAAAAAATTGCATGGACTGTGCCGTGGATTAATAAATGACAACAGTGTCCACCCCGCGTAAAAACAAGGAAATCTGGGTGCTATTCTTTATCAAAATGTCTTGATGTGCCTCATTGACCCGCAATGCCGACCCATCATGCCAAAGCAAAGGATTCCAGATGAAACGACACTTCGAACGTCGCCACCACTCGACACGTGTCCAGTTGACCCGGCACATCGTCTGCGCCTTCGCGACGGTCGTTGTGACCCTTGCCACCATCATCGGCGCGAGCGGCTGTTCGTCCTCCCAGAACGCCTCGAGCACCTACACACTCGTCGAGAATGGCAAGCTCACCGTCGCAAGTGACTTGGCCACGCCCCCGTTTGAATACGTCAACGATTCCGGCGAAGACCAGGGCTTTACCTATGAACTCATGGGCATGATCGCAGACGAACTCGGTCTGGAGCTCAACTACTTGCCGGCGCAAAAGTTCGACGGCATTATTCCCATGGTCAAACAGGGTGTAAAGACCGATGTCGGCGCATGTAACATCACGATTACCGACGAGCGCAAGGAAGAGGTCGACTTCACCGACCCCTATATCGACTCCAACCAGGGCGTCGCAGTTGCAAAGAACACTGGATATGACACGGTCGATAGCCTCAACGCACCGGGCGTCAAAATTGCCGTGCAGTCGGGCACCACGTCCGAGGAGTGGGCAATCGAGAACCTGCCGCAGGCAACCACCGTCAACTTTGACGACTGGACGGCAGCCTTCACCGCCGTCATGAGTGGTCAGTGCCAGGCGGTCGTATGCGATCTGCCCGTTGAGCAGTGGATGGTTTCGAACTCCTTTACCGGTATGGAGATCATCAAAGAGGTTCCGACGGGCGAGCAGTTTGGCATTGCCGTCTCTAAAGACAACCCCGGGCTGACACAGGCCATCAACGATGCCCTCACCAAGATCAAGAGCTCCGGCGCCTATGACAAACTGTACGAGAAGTGGTTTGGCATGGCACCCACGAGCGGGGCCGATAACAAGGATGTCTCGAGCTCAGACGACGCGACGGGCGCTTCACTTGCCGTCACCTCGGCGACCGCCAAGTCAAACGAAGACAGCGGCAACGGCGTGCTCGGCGGCATCGCAACCCGCCTGACCTGGGAAGCGACAACGGGTAGCGACGAGGGCGACGTTTCGCAAATTGAGTTTGAGCTGCCCGAGGGCGGATCGTTTGAGAGCACCGATGTTAAGGTCACGCTGCTCAACGGACTGAACCAGACGGGTGTCAAGGCATCGTGCTCGCTGGACGGTTCAAAGCTCGTCATCAAGTTCGCCGATCCCGTCGCTGCCGGCTCGCAGATTCGCGTTGTCGTCCCCGACGTCGTATTCCCGAGCAACGCGGGTGCCTATGCCGTCACCGGCAGCTATGTCGCCGACGGCGACAAGCGAGATCTTCCCGAGAGCCCCACCATCAGCGTCTCGGAGAGCACCATGGTGCAAGAAATCGTCGCCTGGCTCGATGCCCAGTCTTGGGTTGCCGCATGGAACTCCAACCCGTTTTTGGGCATGTTCCTCAAGCCGCAGATTATCGTCACCTCAATCGCCTCGCTCTTTAAGGGCTGGGGCATAGCACTTGCCGTGACCGCCATCGGTTTTCCGCTCGCCATCCCCATCGGCTTGCTGTTTGCCTTTATGAAAATCAGTCATAGTCGTATGCTGCGCGGCATCGCCGTAACATACATCAACGTCCTGCGCGGAACCCCGCTCTTCCTGCAGATCTACATTGCTTTCTTTGGGTTCCCTATGATCGGTCTCAACGTGCCCAATCTGCCGCTCGGCGTTGGCGTGCTCGCCATCAACTGCTCGGCCTATCTTGCCGAGATTTTCCGCGCCGGCATCGAGAGCGTACCGCATGGTCAAGCGGAAGCCGCCTACTCGCTTGGCATGACTTGGTCCCAAGTTATGTCGCGCATCGTGATCCCGCAAGCCGTACGTTGCGTTATACCGACTATGACCAGTGAGTTCGTTATGCTGTACAAGGACACGTCACTGCTTTCGAGCGTTGGCGTCATGGAGCTCATGCTGTTCTCCAAAAACCTCACGGCCACCACGGGCAACATTACGCCCTACATTTGCGCCGCACTTTACTATCTGGTCGTGACGATTCCGCTCATCCACATCGTCACCAAGGTGGAGCACCGTCTCGCCGAGCGCAGCAAACGCTAACCGCTCATACATAGCGTTCGCAACCACGGCCCGCCGCTTCGTCTGAAGATCGGGCCGTGGTTTTTTCGGTTCGCTCGGTGCTTATGCCCTATCACGAAACAAAAGATTGGCATGATAGTAAAGATTATTTGACATCAGCTGCCACAATCCTTGCGGCAGTACACCTGAGCCGTCAGCAGAAAGGATCTTGCATGTGCGGTTTTGTCGGTTTTACCGGTACAGATGAACAGAGCGAGCTGGTTCTCACGGCTATGATGAATCGCATCATCCACCGTGGTCCCGATATGGGCGGCCAGCATATCGTCGACAACGTTGCCCTTGGCTTCCGTCGTCTTTCGATTCTTGATCTTTCCGAAGCTGGAGCTCAGCCCATGTCGAGCGACGACGGCAAGGTCACGATTGTCTTCAACGGAGAGATCTACAATTTCCAGGAGCTTCGCGCCGAGCTGGAGGCAGCCGGCTACGCCTTCCACTGCAACGCTGATACCGAGGTCCTGGTACACGGTTACGAGGAGTGGGGCGAGGACCTGGTCAACCGCCTGCGCGGCATGTACGCGTTCGTGATTCACGACCAGAACAAGAACAAACTCTTTGGCGCTCGCGACATCTTTGGTATCAAGCCGTTCTATTACTACCAGGCATCCGATGGCTCGCTGCTGTTTGGCTCCGAGATCAAGAGCTTCCTGGACCATCCCAAGTTTGAGAAGGCTGTCAACCACGACGCGCTGCGCCCCTACCTGACGCTGCAATTCCCCGCCACGGAGGAGACCTTCTTTAAGGGCGTATTCAAGCTTGCCCCGGCGCATTGCTTTACGTATGACCTGACGACCAACACCATGGGCATCAAGCGTTACTGGAGCTGTGACTTCACCGACGACAACTCCAAGACCTTCGAGGAGTACGTGGACGAGTGCGACAAGGTCGTGCACGAAAGCGTCGCTGCACATCGAATCGCCGATGTTAAGGTGGGCTCGTTCCTTTCTGGCGGCGTGGACTCCAGCTACATTGCCGCCTGTCTCATGCCCGACACCACGTATTCTGTCGGCTTTGATTACAAGAACTTCAACGAGACCAACTACGCTGCCGAGCTTTCCGACAAGCTGGGCATCAAGAACGTGCGCAAGATGATTACCGCCGACGAGTTCTTCGATGCACTGCCCGATATCCAGTATCACATGGACGAGCCGCAATCGAACCTGTCCAGCGTGCCGCTGTACTATCTGGCGCAGATGGCTTCCGAGGAGGTCACCGTCGTCCTTTCGGGCGAGGGTGCCGACGAGCTGTTTGCCGGCTACGAGTGGTACGAGGACACCCCCGAGATGCGCTCCTTTAAGAAGCGCGTGCCGCTCGGCGTACGTCGCGCCCTGGGCTCGCTCGTTCAGCATCTCCCCTACTTTAAGGGCCACAACTTCCTGACGAAATGCGCCGAGGTTCCCGAGCGCTGGTATGTGGGTCAGGCAAAGGTGTTCGATCCCTCCGAGGTCGACGAGGTGCTCAAGCCCGCGTATGACACCGGCAAGAACGCCGCCGAGATGTGCGCCGAGTACTACAAGCAGGTTCCCAACTGCTGCGAGCTTTCCAAGAAACAGTATCTGGATATGAACATGTGGCTGCCGGGCGACATTCTGCTCAAAGCAGACAAGATGTGCATGGCGCATTCTCTGGAGCTTCGCGTCCCGTTCCTGGACAAGAAGGTCATGGAGTTTGCCGAGCACATTCCCGCCAACTACCGTGTTAACGAAGAAGGCTGCAAGCTCGTTCTGCGTCACGCTGCCAACCGTACGCTGCCCGACGAGTGGGCAACGCGCAAGAAGGTGGGCTTCCCCGTACCGGTCAAGTTCTGGCTGCGCGAGCAAAAGTACTACGACTACGTAAAGGAATACTTCACCGCACCGTGGGCTGCCGATTTCTTTGACACCGATGCGCTCATGAAACTGCTTGACGATCACTTTGAGGGTCGCGCGCTCAACCAGCGCAAGATCTATACCACGCTGACGTTCCTCATCTGGTACAAGCGCTTCTTTATCGACGAGGACAAGGGCGCCGAAGTCGCCGCGTAAGTTTCGTTATGAATTAGCGGTGAACAGCACGGGGTTTCCGCTATACTCAATCCCTGCGGGCGATTGGCGCAACGGTTAGCGCAAGTGCTTTACACGCACAAGGCTGGGGGTTCGAATCCCTCATCGCCCACCACTTGATTGAAAAGGCTCCCAGCGATGGGGGCCTTTCCTTTTTGGGCCCATCGCAGAGGGATTCGAACCCGCAAGGGTGCGGAGCTGAGGAAACGCGAAGCGTTTTCCAGCGCAGCACGCGAGGGCCGAAGGCCCGAAGCGAGAGCGGGCGGCGAAGCCGCACGCGACATCCCTCATCGCCCACCACTGATTTGGAAACGGTCCTCGCAAGTGGACCGTTTTTGTTTTGGCCCATCGCAGAGGGATTCGAACCCGCAAGGGTGCGGAGCTGAGGAAACGCGAAGCGTTTTCCAGCGCAGCACGCGAGAGCCGCAGGCCCGAAGCGAAAGCGGGCGGCGAAATGGACCCTTGACGAATACCCGTGTGCAAAAAATGCCAAATATGAGTACTGCTACCTTTTTGGTAGCAGCGTTTTCGAAGTCATAAAAGGCAAATCCGACATTAGAACGACGACTGATAGTCCAGTTAAGCCAATTTAGTTACTACAAAACTGGACATATGTGGCCCAACTCATCTAAAACGCCTAATTTATATGTTACGAAGTTAGTGCCCGTACTCATATTTGCCACTTTTTGCACACGGCCTATCCCAGCCATGGTAAATCGATAACAAAACGGGCTCCAGACCGCTGAATCGTGCCGCATATGGCACGTCCGCAGTCCGGAACCCGGTCCAAATTGAGTTATTGCGCTGTGTTAGGCCAAAACGTCCGACAAAATCTCGATCAGGCTGTCCACGTCGGCTTCCTCGCAGATAAGCGGCGGCAGGAAACGCAGCGTATGAGCTCCGGTCGCGTTAATCACGGCGCCAGCGGCCAGCGCGCGGGCAACAATATCATGTGCATCGCCCGCAGCGTCATCCAAATCGCAGCCGAGCATTAAGCCGCGACCGCGTACCTCGACCACATGCGGCAGCTTGGTGAGTTTTGCCTCCATATAAGCACCCACCTTGGCAGCATGCTCGGCATAATCGCCGCGCACAAGCGCGGAGAGCGTCGCGGCGCACGCCGCGACGGCCAAACAGCTACCGCCAAAGGTCGAGCCGTGATCGCCCGGCTTAAACACGTCGGCAATCTCCTTCTTTGCCACGACGGCGCCCATGGGCACGCCATCGGCGATGCCCTTGGCAAGACTCATGATATCGGGCTCCACGCCATAGGTCTGGTAAGCGAACGGTTTGCCGGAGCGGAAGATGCCACACTGGACCTCGTCGGCGATAAGAACGGCGCCCACTTCGTGTGCCAGGTCGCGCGCTGTCGCCATAAACTCCTCGGTCATGGGGTGCACGCCACTCTCACCCTGGATCGGCTCGAGCATCACGGCACAAATCTCGCTCCCCAGCTGCTTAAAGATCGCACGCAGCTCGTCCACATCGTTGGGCGTGCAGGCCACAAAGCCACCCGGCAGCGGGCGGAAGCTGTCCTGCAGCCAATCCTGCATGGTGGCGGCAATGGTCTCGAGCGTACGGCCGTGGAAGCCGCCGCGCATGCACACGATGGTGTTGCCGCCATTACCGGCACGCTTGGCGTACAGGCGCGCGAGCTTCATCGAGCCCTCGTTGGCCTCGGCGCCAGAGTTGGCAAAGAAGGTCTCCCAAACCTGCTCATCCGCAGCCGGGGCACCAAGAGCAGCTGCCGTGGTCTCATCGCCGGCGACAATGGCATCGGCAAGCACGCGCGCACCATCTACGTCGTCGTTAGCAAGCTTGGACAGCAGCGCCGCGACCTGTCCGCGCTGCTCGATGTAGAAGTAAT
>USFU01000074.1 GCA_900554135.1 uncultured Collinsella sp.
TGGACGAGCTTGTGGGGTTGGGGTCACTGCCGCTTTGGTATGCGCAGCTGCTGTCGTGCGCGGTGTCGTTGCGGCAGGACTTGGCGGTTGCGGGAGGCACGGGGTCGGGCAAGACCACGCTGCTCAACGCGCTGTCGTGCGAGATTTCCACCGGCGAGCGCATCGTGACGATCGAGGATTCCGCCGAGCTCAAGTTTGCACATCACCCACACGTTGTTCGTCTGGAGGCGCGTGAGGCGTCAATTGAGGGCGAGGGCGCGGTGACGATTCGCGACCTGGTGACCAATGCTCTGCGTATGCGCCCCGACCGCATCGTCGTGGGCGAGGTGCGCGGTGCCGAGTGCTGCGACATGCTGCAGGCCATGAACACGGGCCACGACGGCTCGCTCACCACGCTCCATGCGGGTACCGAGCAGGAGACCGTGGTTCGCCTGACGCTGCTTGCGCGCTACGGCATCGATTTGCCGAGTGAGCTTATCGAAGAGCAGATCGCTATGGCGCTCGACGGCATCGTGATGTCCGAGCGTCATGCAGATGGCAGGCGCTTTGTGGCCTCATATTCGGGGGTTCACCGCGGCGCGTCGGGCGGTGTTGAGCTCGAACGCTACGTGACGTTCGATGCCGCCGAACGCACCTGGACGCTCGACCGCGAGCCGCCGTTTATTGCGGAGGGCTTGCAGTCGGGAACGCTCACGCAAGAGGAGGTGGACGAATGGAGATCGCTATGCCCCTCGTCGTAGGGGGTTTGGCGGGGCTTTCTGTCGCGACGGCGTGTGGGGCAGAGCCTCGTGTGCCGCGGATGCCGCCGGCGGAGCTGGCGCGCCAGACGCTCGAATCGATGGCGGAGAAGCTGCCGCGTGAGTTGGCGGAAAACGACCTGCTGACAAAGATTGCCCGCTCGTGGGCGTCGCTGATCCCCGCAGATCACCTTGGACTTGCTATTGAGGATAACGCGGCTCGTCTGGCATTTCTGCTGCTGTCGAGCGGTATCTGCAGCGTTTTGCTGGCCGTTGCGTCGTTGTCGCCCATCGGCTTTGTCTTGGGGCTGGTGGCGCCGTTTGGCGTGGGTGCCGCGCGTGACACCTTCGATCGCCGACGCGAACAGCATGATGTAGAAGAGGCCATGCCCGAGGCATTCACGGCGTTATCCATGTCGCTTGCCTCGGGGCATTCGCTGGCACAGGGCATGCGCTTTGTGGGCGCCCATGCGCAAGAGCCGGTGCATACCGAGTTTTTGCGGGTGGCGGCGGCAATCGATTGCGGTATCTCGGCGACCGACGCACTCGATGACCTACTCGTTCGCATCGATGCCCCCGGCCTTTCGCTTGTCACCTTGGCGCTCAAAGTATCGCAGCGTACCGGGGCTCCGCTTGCCGGCTTGCTATCCGAGGCGTCGAGCATGGTGGGTGAGCGCATTGAGCTCAAACGCCGTCTGGACGTTAAGACGTCACAGGCGCGTATGTCGGCACACATGGTCGCGGCAATGCCGGCGGGCATGTGCGCGGTACTGGCTCTGCTTTCGGCAGACTTTCGCCGCGGTCTTGCGACGCCGGCTGGTGCGGGCGCCGTGGTGCTGGGACTTGCCCTCAACGTCGTTGCCCTGGTAGTTATCCGGCGCATTATGCGGGTGGAGTTATGAGCGCCCTGGTCGGGGTCGCGGCTTGTCTGTGTGCCCTGAGCGTATTTGCCGCGACGGGTTTGGAGCGTGCGGATGCTCGCAAGATTGCAGAGACGTGCAAGCGTGAGGCGGTACTGGTCATTGCTGCGGGCTGCTCGGTGATTGATGCCCTGACCGCGCGAATGAAGGGCGCGATTGGGGCGGGCGGCCCGGCGCGGGTGTCGCTCGGTGAGGTGTCCGAGATGATCGACGTGGTGCGCCTGGGGCTTTCTGCCGGCCTTTCGTTTGACGCGGCGCTCGAGATTTTCTGTGCCAATCGTCGGTCGGTGCTGGCCGTCCGCCTTGAACGAGCCTGCATGGCGTGGCAGGTGGGCGTGGGGACGCGTGAGGCCGAGCTGTTGGCTGCTGCGCGTGATTTGGACGTGAGGGCGCTCGAGACCTTTGCCATCACGGTGGGACAGGCGCTTGCCCTGGGCGCTCCGCTGGCCGAGACGCTGGCTGCTCAAAGTCGCGAGATCCGCGCGGCCCATCGCGCCGCAGTCGAGCGCGAGATCGAGCGCGCACCGGTCAAGTTGCTGATTCCCACCGGCACGCTCATTTTGCCGGCGTTGCTTCTGTCCATATTGGGCCCGCTGCTGGGAGCAGGCGGGATGATGTAGGGAGGAATATATGAACACGATGACCGACATTGCGGGCAAGGCTTGGAGCTGGGCGTTTTGCCGGGCAATCCGCGCTCGCCAGCGTGCCAAGGCGCTGTTGCGGGAGGAGAGCGCGCAGGGCACTACCGAATACGCCATCTTGGTCGGCGTGCTCGTAGTGATCGCGATTATCGCCATCGTCGCGTTTAAGAGCAAAGTCGAAGAACTATGGAACGCGATCAAAGACGGCATCAACAGCCTGTAGGAGGCAGGCGACCTGTTGGCTCGCCGCTGGTGCTCGCCTGTTTGCTCGTGGCAATAGCGGTGACGCTTTGGGGGCTGGGTGTTGCACGACAGCAACGTCCAGGCGCTACTGCCGATTTGGAATCGGGCTCGGCGGCGGTGTCACAAGCGGAAGGCGCGCAAGATTTGGGCGGTCAGAACGCCGCCGTCACGGCTCGGACCTTTTTGCAGGCACTCGACGAGCGGGCGGCCAGCGCGACGGAGCCGTCTGCAGACAACGCGATCGCGGTTCGACTCGCATGGTCCGAGGACCGGCCGATGACCGAGGCGGCGGCAGACCTGTTGCGCGCCTACCGCGAGGTGCCCACGGCCCAGCTCGCCCTGAGCGGCTATCTCGATATTAAGGGCAACGTATGGGGCGCCATCGTGCGCGATGGGCGAGGCTGGGTCGACATGGTGACGGTTGCTGCTGATGCCGGCGATGCCTCGTGCCGCCTGCGTGCCGTGCGTCTGGTTCCGCAAACAACGGAGTCAAAGGAGGGGTCGTGAAATGCATGATGTCCTGCGTGAGGAATCTGCTCAGTCGACCGTCGAATACGCCATCGTCACCGTGGCGCTGTTGTCGATTGTGCTGGCGATTGCGGGGCTTTGGCGCGCTGGCACCGATGGGCGCTTGGCGGCACTGGTCGAGCGGGCAGCGTCTCATGGCGTCGCCCCATCGTCGGTTATCGATGCCGCGACGGGTGCCAAGGACATCGCTCTATATTGATCTCGCGTGCGAGGATCGGGCGCAGTCTACGGTCGAGGCCGCCTTTTTGCTGCCGACGTTTTTGACGCTCATCCTGCTGGCGCTGCAGCCGGTGTGCCTGCTCTATACGCGCGCGGTCATGGAGTCTGCCGCCGCCGAGACCGCGCGGCTTATGACCACGACGACGGTGGAGGACGACGATGACCTTAAGGAGTTCACTCGCCGCAGACTTGCCGCGGTGCCCAACGTCTCGATTTTTCACGCCGGCGGGCCAATGTCGTGGGATATCGAGTTGGGGCGGGCCGGTGCCGGCGGCTTTTCGTCCGTGTCTGTTGCCGGCGAGGTCAAGCCGCTGCCCGTGATCGGTGCATTTGTGCAGGCCATGGGCAGTGCTGGTGAAGGCGGCTATGTCAAGCTCAAGGTCGACGTCTCGTATCGATCGCGTCCCGAATGGCTGGAGGGAGATTATGATTCATGGATTGCTGCATGGGATTAGGCGCTGCCTGCTGCGGGTGACGCAAGGGTTTGCGGTCCGCCGTCGACCAGGCGCTCGCCGCAAGCGGGGCGGCTTTATGGGTCGTGCCGGTATCGACTTGTTTATCGAAGACGGTGCCTATACCACGCTTTCCTCTGCGGTTGTCATTCTGGTGGTGCTTACGCTGCTGTTTTCGTCGACCGCGGCGATATGGAGCATGTCGCGCGCCGGAGACACCCAGGTGGCGGCCGATAGCGGTGCCCTGGCGGGCGCCAACGTGGTGTCGTCCTATCACACGGCCGCCACGGTGGTCGATGCGAGCATTTTGAGTTTGGGCCTGGCGGGGTTTGCCACGATCGGCACCGGCTTGGTTGCCATTCTCATTCCGGGCGCCGAGGTTGTCGGCAGCGATATCATCGATACGGGAACCCAGATTATTAAAACGCGTAACAAGTTTGCCAAAAGCGCGGCAAAGGGCCTGCAAAAGATCGAGACCGCCTTGCCGTACCTGGTTGCCGCACGCGCCATGCAGGCAGTATCGGCGCAGGATACCGACGGCGTGACCTATACCGGTACGGCGCTTGCCGTGCCCAGGACATCCGAGTCGGATTTTGTTGCGCTCGAAGGATCCGAAATCTCGACCGATGCCATTAAAGATGCGTCGGAAGATCTGGAGCGCGCGGCCGAGGAGCTACAAAAAGCATCGGAGGAGACGGCGAAGGCCAAAGAGCGCGCCTGGCTAGCGGATTGCGGTGGATCGGATAAAGGTTCGGTTGGCAGCTGTTCTTGTATGTGGGAGCGTGCGAAAAGCCTAACGGATCTCTCCGGTGTTCAAAATCCGCATTACTCATCGAGCGTTACGTGGGAGCCTCAAGTTGCCCTTGATCGCGCGAAGGACTACTACCATTGGCGTCTGACAAATGAGAAGCCCCAAGGCTCGAGTGTCGAGATGAAGGCAGAGTCTGCGGCGCGTAAGGCGTTTTATACCTATGCGAGCGCGGAGGTCGATCGGGCATATATAGCCGAGAACGGAGACAGGGTTTCCTCCTATATTCCGCTGCTGCCGCGCAACTCTGATGAGGTTCGGGCGACGGAACTCTATACCGATGCGGTGTGGCCGACTAGCGTGAACGATGACAAGGCGTATCTGCATTACGGGACGACTTGCCCTAACTATAAGAAAGGGACGCCGAGCGGATTTGCTTCGGTTGCCGATTACGATGGGCAGGATAAATGCAGCAAATGCCATTTTGGCGTTTTGTCGCTTGGTGCTGTTGCGGCGCCTTCAACCTCTATCGAAAACGGCTTCGAGTATCACTTTGACAAGTTTAAAGACGCCCTGGAGGACTACGTCGACTGTCGCAACAAGGAACTCGAACTCGAGCGTCAGACCGAGGACGAAGCCGACCGTGCGGGCAATGCGTTCGATACCGCCATCAAAGAACTTTCCGGTGAGCGCCCGCGCATCGCGCCGCCCGGCCGCAACGGCGTGGTTGCCTTTGCGGTCTCGGGCGCCATCTCCAGTCCCGACGAGCTCAGCTCCTCGTTTAACACGGCAGTTGAGCTTGGCGATCGTGGTGCAATTTCTGCTGCAGTGCTCGCGCCCGATGATGCGACGGCACAAAATAACGTCCTCGCGCGGTTTTTCTCGACGCTGGAGGAGCGTTCGGGCGGCGTTGCCGGCGTGCTCGACGGCGTTATGGATGTTTGGGGCCGTCTGCTTGTGGGGTACGGAGACATCCAGGGTGCGGCCGACGAGCTTATGGGAGAGCTGATCGGTGGCTTGGGAGGGGGTAGCGGCGCGTTGGGCTCCATTGCGTCCTGGCTCGGTGACACCGTCTCGTCCTCCGTGGCGGCGCTGGGGCTCGAACCGTGCGATTTGCGTCTGCGAAAACCGGTGCTGACCGATACCGCCAATGTCATTAAAAGTCCGGGGTCCGATATCGCGGGCATCTCCAAAACTCAAGATACCCTGCGAAAAATCCCCTTGGGCGTGACTGACCCCAAGGCACTTTGCGAGGCATTGGAATATCACGTCGAGCGCACCATCAGCGGCGCGGTGTTCACGCTTGCGGAGATCCCGCTGCCCGGCGGCGGCTCCATCCCGCTCACGGTCGATGTTGCCACGCTGGTGGGAGCTTTTGGCGGTGGGTCGTAATGGGCATTCGCACGGGCTTGCGCGAGGAGCGTGCCCAGGCGACGGTCGAGATGGCCGTGGTTACGCCCGTCCTGATCGTGCTGGCTCTCATCGCGTACAACGTCATGATCTTTGCCGGCGCGGTCGCGCGCTTCGACCGCGTGGTGCCCGACATCGTGCTGGCGCACGCTGTAGCGCCGGGCGGGGAGAGTGACGAGAGCTCCATTGACGCTTCCGCGACCGTTCAGGCTCAGATTCAGGATGCCATGGAGGGATATGGCCTACAGGTTGAGGTCTCGAGCGAACAAGGTACGGCGTCATCGGAGGGTGGCCTGCTCTCTCTTTCTGGCACGTTTAGGACCTATACCTGCACCATGCACTACGAACCGTGGCCGAGTTCGCTGAGCATCGCCGGCGTTTCCCTGGGGGCGCCGGCCGTGCTCACGCATGAACGCGCGGTGACGGTCGATCCATGGCGTCCGGGGGTGGTCATGTGACCGCAGTCTCGTCCTATATCGCCTACGCGCGGGCGCTCAACAGGTTGGGCTGGACGCCGGCCGAGTTTGTGGTGGCGGAGTCGTTTACCGTGCGTCTGCGCGGCATGTTGGGACGGCGGCCGATTGCCGCCAGCGGACTGCCGCTTGTCGTGGCGTTTCCGCGCTGTTCCTCGGTTCACACCTGCTTTATGGCCTATCCCATCGACATCGCCTTTATCGATCGCAATGGCAATGTCCTCGTATGCTACGAAAACGTACGTCCCTGGCGCATGTGTTCTTGCCCCAGCGCCTGGGCGGCACTCGAGCGCCCTTCAATCATTGTTTCGCCCCCTGCCTTCCAACGCGTGCCGGCATAGGAATTAGCGACAGCGGACTTTCGTCATACGAAATTGGGTAAGATGGGGAAGGAGATGCATGGATGTCGAGATTCATCCCAACGCCAAAAAGCACCTGACGGAAAAACAGGTGCTTGGTGCCTGGCTCGCGGTTACTGAGTGTATTCGCCGCGAGTCGGAAGACGAGCCGCCGAGATGGCTTGCGATTGGATGGCTTCCGGACGGACGGAGCGTGGAGCTCGTTGCGGTCGAACTTATTCGTGGATGGCTCATTATTCATGCCTTGTCTCCGGTTCAGAAGAAATTCTGGCAAGAGATCGAGCGAGCTCGGCAAAGGGGTCGATGATGGGCAAGACATATACGACCGCTAATGGTCAGGTTGTAACGGATGAAATGATTGACGCGTGGTGTGAGTCGTACGAGCGCGGAGAGTTTCCGGATGGCGAACACACCGTTGGTGGGATCGTGCATGGACGGCCGCCGCTCTCGGGTGAGGGAACGGCAACGCTATCGGTCAAGATTCCTCTGGGAATGAAGGAAGCTATTCGTCGACGGGCGGCTGCCGAGGGGATGACGCCAAGTGAGTTTGCCCGTGCGGCCCTGAGTGAAAAACTTCTTGCGGCCGGTTGATGCTTCTGACGTGCCGTTCTATAGGATCGAGGTCGTGGCCGAGTTGCGCTCAAAAACTTTTTTAAAATTCTCGGTTGACCGGAGCGCGTCCTTGGTTATACTAATCAAGCCTTGAAACAAGGCACACCTCAAATGGCTGGGTAGCTCAGTTGGTAGAGCAGAGGACTGAAAATCCTCGTGTCAGGGGTTCGATTCCCTTCCCCGCCACCTTGAATTGACTAGGACCTCTGCAAAGGGGTCCTTTTCTTTTATGTGGCCCCCACGCGGAATCGAACCCCGTGAGGGCGCGGAGCTGAGTAAACGCGTGAGCGTTTGCCAGCGTAGCTCGCAAGGCGCGCAAGCGCCGCAGCGGTCCGTCCGCGCAGCGCGCGGACGCGATTCCCTTCCCCGCCACCATGAATTGACTAGGACCTCTGCAAAGGGGTCCTTTTCTTTTATG
>USFU01000075.1 GCA_900554135.1 uncultured Collinsella sp.
TTGATCGACTTTGGCTCGTCGCTGGCGCTCGAGCCCGCCTCTGCGGTGGCCGGCACCGGCGGCAAGGCGTCGTTTACCGAGCGCTATGCCACGTTGCGCCGCGCGACGGTGGCCTACGCCCCGCCCGAGATGCTCACCGACGATATCCCCGACCTGCGCATGCTTCGCATGTCGCCGGCAATCGATGTCTATGCGGCGGCGAGTACGGTCTACGAGCTCATCGCCGGTGTCGCGCCGTACGAAGTAGCGCCGGGTGCGTCGGGTACTTCGGGCTCGCGCAAAAAGACGCGCGATATTGCCAGCCCTTATCGCCTCAAGATGGATACGCTGCCCGATTATCCCGTCGGCGCCCACGCGCCCGGCTGCGACTTGACGCAATTGCTGCGACGCGAGCCCGATGTGGCACTTGCCGCGGCCGAGCAGGCTCAGCAGCTGGGGCTCGATCCAAATTCCGAGGATCTGCGCGATGCGCTGGCGTTTGTCGACGCTCAGCTCTTCGATGTGGTGATGGCCTGTCTGTCCTGCCATCAGGAAGATCGTCCCGAGCCGGCTGCGGTGGAGGCGGCGCTTTCGGCATTTTGCGACCACTATGCGAAAAATGTCGCCCGCTCGCTTCGTGCCGAGCCGCTCATGCCGTGCCCGATGGAGGTATCGGGCCGGGCGATGCGGCGTGCGGCGATGATTGCGTCGACGGCGGTTTGCGGTGTGCTTTGGGCCGCGGTCGTGGCGTCGGCGGCGGTGCTGGCGTCGGGCACCCACGTGACGATTGCCGCGGGGCCTCTTATGTGGTCCGGAAAGTTGCCGGGCATCGTCGCTGCGCTGGCGTTGGCGCTGCCGGGCGTGGCGGGCATTGCCGCCGGAGCCTTGGCGCGCAATCGACGCGCGGGGTTCTTGCAGGGCGTGCTCGCACTATCTGCTTACGAGGTTCCTGCTCTGGCCGCACTCGCATGTGCCGTGTTTTCCCAGCATGCCGTGGCGGGTGGCCTGGTGGCCGCCATAATTGCAACCTATGCGCTCACGTGGTTTTTGCTGGCGATGGGGTTTGCCTTTGAGCTTCCCGTCGCGTCAGCACGACGTGCGAAAATTCCCATGGCGACGCCGCTTGCCGGCGGAGCCGCGGCTGCCCGCGCCTTTGGCGGACCGGCCGAAGTATCCGATACTATCTCTGCGACCAAGGAGGGCTAAGCCATGGCTTCTCAAGCTGAGCTCACCCCGTGCGGGGCAATGTTTGACATCTTTAAGCGCGCAGCGCACCTGAGCCATATCGAACTGTGCGGCCTGGTGCTCTCGAGCCGCCCGCTCGCCGACGGCCGTAGTCCGCAGAGCCGCGCCGCCGATCGCTCCTGGGTTTCGCGCTTTATCGTGCGCGCGCCGGTCGGCACGCTGCAGGAGCGTTATTTTGCCGATTACGGTACCTCGGCCGCGCGCATTATGTCGCAGCTGGCCCTGCGCCGCCGCAATCCCATGGATGCCGCGGCCGTGACCAATATGGTGTGCGGCCCCGCTGGCGAGCCCATGGTGCGGGCACTCGAGGAATGCCATCAGGACACGAATCTCTATCGCAATGCGCTCGAGCGCCTGTCGCAGGCGGCGGAGCTCATGCCCGCCGAGCGCGCGGAGGCTATCCTGGTACTGTTCGTCGCCGTAGGCTGTTCGGCGGATGTTCGCTCGTCGGTGACCTACGCCATCGATTACGCACATGCGACCTGCGGCGGCGCCACGTCGACGCCGCGCTCGCTGAGCACATCTTCAGTCACAGGCGAGAACGAGGCTTCGCCGGCGCATCCGCTGGGACTGTTGCGCGTGCAAAACGGCTACGTGGTGAGCGCTCCGCGCTGGATTCAACCGAGCGAGGAGGGCGTCGAGATCGGCGCGCTGGCCACGGGGGAGGGCGACATCACCGACGTCGGCGACGATGTCTCGGCTCGCCATGCCCATATCTGGTGCGATGCTCAAAATGCCTGGTATGTCGAGGACCTGTCGTCAACCAACGGCACGGTGGTGGTAAACGGGGCCACGAGCGTCTGCATCCAGGTGGAGCCCGGCCGCTCCGCCCAGCTCAATCCCGGCGACGAACTCAAACTCGGCGAATCAACCACCTATGCCATCCTCCTCGGCGCCCTCTAGCCGGCAGATAGGGACGTTCCTTTTATGCCGGCACTTGGGGACGCTCCTTAGCGTGCTCGAGCCGGCCACCCGGGGACGAAGCATTCATTTTGACCCTTGACGGTCACCCGAGGTAAACCTTTACCGCCCACCTATATTTGTCGAAATTACACTTGACGGCGGGGTACAATAAACCCGCATGCGGATTTCCGTTGCGGGCGCTTCCCGTCGCCGGGGCGTGCCCGGGAGCATCCGGCATGCGGCCTTTGCGGCGCTCGGTCATGTGCAAGACGGGTAGCTGGGCCTGTGGAGCGCGTACAGCCCTCCTCGCCTCGGCAGCCTTCTCTCCACGCCATGTACCTGCCGCTGAGTCCGCCTGTCAGATGATTGGAAGCAACAACGAAAATCCCATCACGCCAACATCCCGGCGATCGCCGGGGCCTGTATACCTATATGAGAGGAGAGGGGTATATGGCGCGTAAGTTTAAGTCTATGGACGGCAACGAGGCGGCCGCATATGTTTCGTATGCGTACACCGAGGTAGCGGGAATTTATCCCATTACGCCGTCCAGCCCGATGGCCGACCATGTCGACCAGTGGGCGGCCCAGGGTCGCAAGAACATCTTCGGCACCCCGGTCAAGGTCGTCGAGATGGAGTCCGAGGCAGGTGCAGCAGGTACCGTTCACGGTTCGCTGGGCGCCGGTGCGCTGACCACCACCTACACGGCTTCTCAGGGTCTGCTCCTGATGATCCCGAACATGTACAAGATCGCGGGCGAGCAGCTCCCGGGCGTCTTCCACGTCTCCGCGCGTTGCGTCGCTTCCCACGCCCTGAACATCTTTGGCGATCACTCCGACGTCATGGCCTGCCGTCAGACCGGCTTCGCCATGCTCGCCGAGGGCAACGTCCAGGAGGTCATGGACCTCTCGCCGGTGGCTCACCTTGCCGCCATCGAGGGCAAGACTCCGTTCCTTAACTTCTTCGACGGCTTCCGCACCAGCCACGAGATCCAGAAGGTCGCCATGTGGGACTACAAGGATCTTGCCGAGATGTGCGACATGGACGCCGTCCAGGCTTTCCGCGATCACGCGCTCAACCCTGAGCACCCGCATACCCGCGGCAGCCACGAGAACGGCGACATCTTCTTCCAGAACCGCGAGGCCTGCAACAAGGTCTACGACGAGCTCCCTGCCGTCGTCGAGGGCTACATGAAGAAGATCAACGAGAAGCTCGGCACCGATTACGGCCTGTTCAACTACTACGGCGCTCCCGATGCCGATCGCGTCGTCGTGTGCATGGGCTCCTTCTGCGACGTGCTCGAGGAAGTCATCGACTACCTCAACGCTCACGGCGAGAAGGTCGGCCTGGTCAAGGTTCGCCTGTTCCGTCCGTTCTCCATCAAGCACTTTGTCGACGTTCTCCCCGAGACCGTCAAGAAGATCGCCGTCATGGATCGCACCAAGGAGCCGGGTTCCATTGGCGAGCCGCTCTACCAGGACGTCGTCTCCGCTCTCTACGAGGCCGGCAAGACGGGCATCAAGGTCGTCGGCGGCCGTTACGGCCTGGGCAGCAAGGATACGCCTCCCGCGTCCGCGTTCGCTGTCTTCGAGGAGCTTAAGAAGGACGAGCCCAAGCGCGAGTTCACCATCGGCATCGTCGATGACGTGACCAACCTGAGCCTGCCCGAGGCCGAGGATGCGCCCAACACCGCAGCCCCCGGCACCATCGAGTGCAAGTTCTGGGGTCTGGGTGGCGACGGTACCGTCGGCGCCAACAAGAACTCGATCAAGATCATCGGCGATCACACCGACAAGTACGTTCAGGCCTACTTCCAGTACGACTCTAAGAAGACCGGCGGCGTCACCGTCTCGCACCTGCGCTTTGGTGATTCCCCGATCCGTTCGCCGTACTACGTGACCAAGGCCGACTTTGTCGCTTGCCACAACCCCAGCTATATCGTCAAGGGCTTCAAGATGGTCCGCGACGTCAAGCCGGGCGGTACCTTCCTGGTCAACTGCCAGTGGAGCGACGAGGAGTTCGCCGAGCACATGCCCGCCGTGGCCAAGCGCTACATCGCGAACAACAACGTCAACGTCTACCTGATCGACGCTATCGACCTGGCCGCCAAGGTCGGCATGGGCAAGCGCACCAACACGGTGCTCCAGTCCGCCTTCTTCGCACTGGCCAAGGTCCTGCCCGCCGAGGACGCTCTGCAGTACATGAAGGACGCGGCCACCAAGTCTTACATGAAGAAGGGCCAGGCCATCGTCGACGCCAACCACAAGGCCATCGATGCCGGCGCTACCGCCTTCCGTAAGTTCGAGGTTCCGGCCGACTGGGCTACCGCCGAGGATGCTGCTCCCGTCGAGCTCTCCGAGGAGACCAAGTCCGCCATCGCCCAGCAGGTCAAGAACCTGCTCGAGCCCATCGATCGCATGGATGGCGACAGCCTGCCCGTTTCCGCCTTCGTCGGTTGCGCCGACGGCCAGTTTGAGCTGGGCGCCTCCGCATACGAGAAGCGCGGCGTCGCCGTGGTCGTTCCTCACTGGGACGAGACCAAGTGCATCCAGTGCAACCAGTGCGCCTATGTGTGCCCGCATGCCACCATCCGTCCGTTCGCGATGACCGAGGACGAGGCTGCCGCCGCGCCCGAGGCTACCCGCACGCTCGACGCTATGGGCCCCAAGGCCAAGGGCATGAAGTTCACCATGGCTGTGTCCCCGCTCGACTGCATGGGCTGCACCAACTGCGTCAAGGTCTGCCCCAAGGGTGCCCTCGAGATGGTTCCCACCGAGCAGGAGATGGACCAGCAGCCCGTTTGGGACTACATGGTCGAGAACGTCTCCGAGAAGAAGGAGCTCATCGCGGCCAACGTCAAGGGCAGCCAGTTTAAGCAGCCCTACCTGGAGTTCTCCGGCTCCTGCGCCGGTTGCGCCGAGACCGCCTATGCACGTCTGGTGACCCAGGTCGCCGGCGACCGCATGTTCATCTCCAACGCCACCGGCTGCTCCTCCATTTGGGGCAACCCCGCTGCCACCGCTCCTTACTGCAAGGACAAGGACGGTCACGGCCCGGCGTGGAACAACTCCCTGTTCGAGGACAATGCCGAGCACGGTCTGGGCATGGCCGTGGGCTACGAGGCCGTCCAGCACAAGCTGATTGCCGCTACCCAGGACATCATCGCCGCCGATGGTCCGTCCGATGAGCTCAAGGCTGCCGGCCAGGCTTGGATCGACTCCGTCAACGACGCCGAGGCTTCCAAGACCGCTGCCGCTGCCTACGTTGCCGAGCTCGAGAAGTGCGGTTGCGACGCTTCTAAGGCGATCCTCGCCGACAAGGCTTACCTCACCAAGAAGTCCTTCTGGATCTTCGGCGGCGACGGTTGGGCCTACGACATCGGCTTCGGTGGCCTGGACCACGTCCTGGCTTCCGGCCACAATGTCAACGTCTTCGTCTTCGACACCGAGGTGTACTCCAACACCGGCGGTCAGGCCTCCAAGGCCTCGAACCTGGGCCAGGTCGCTCAGTTCGCCGCTGCCGGTAAGGTGACCAAGAAGAAGTCCCTGGCCGAGATTGCCATGAGCTACGGCTACGTCTACGTGGCGCAGGTCGCCATGGGCGCCAACCCGGCTCAGACCCTCAAGGCCATCCACGAGGCCGAGGCCTACGACGGCCCGTCCCTCATCATCGGCTACAGCCCCTGCGAGATGCACTCCATCAAGAAGGGCGGCATGCAGAACTGCCAGGCCGAGATGAAGAAGGCCGTCGAGTGCGGTTACTGGAACCTCTTCCGCTTCAACCCCGAGGCTGCTGCCGGTAAGAAGTTCTCGCTCGATTCCAAGGAGCCCGCGGGCGGCTATCAGGAGTTCCTGATGAACGAGGCCCGTTACGCTTCGCTGACGCGTTCCTTCCCCGAGCGCGCCGAGGAGCTCTTCAAGGAGAACGAGCAGGCCGCTATGGACCGCTACGCTCACCTGCTGAAGCTCAAGACGGTGTACAACGAGGCCTAGGTCTCCCACCGCAGGATCTGAGGGCTGACCTTCGCGGACGTCCTCGGACATGAAAGAACCCCCGCTGCGCACTACGTGCGGCGGGGGTTTTTCGTCCTGACGCTCCTATTTGGCAAGGTGTTTTTTAGAATCCATTTTGCGCTCGGCCTCGAAGGCCTGCCTGTCCCAATCGAGCGGAAGTCCGGCCTCGACCCATGCCTCGTAGGCCCTCCTTATGGGCTTGAGCTCCCTTTGGCCCCTCTCCAGCATCGAGATGTACTTCTCGCTGGTGCCCAGTATGGACGCCGCCCTCACCTGGCTGACCTTCGCCGCGCGCCTGGCCGCCACGAGCCCCGAGGCGTCCTCGGGCCTCCTGATCTCGTGCGGGTGCATCAGCGCCCGGTACGCCTCCCTGGCCACGTAGCGCTTGAGGCACCTCATGACCTCCCTGTCGCTCTTTCCCCGCCCCCTGGCCCTCTCGGCGTACTCGGCGGTCTCGGGGTCGCGCATGACCCTCTGCCTCGCGATCTCGTGCAGCGCGCTGTTCGCCTGCCGGTCGCCGCCCCTGTTGAGCCTGTGCCTCACGGTCTTGCCGCTCGAGGCGGGGATGGGGCAGGCCCCGCATATCGCCGCGAACGACGCCTCGGAGCGCAGCCTGCCCGGGTTGTCCCCGGCCGCGACCGCGAGCTTGGCCGCGCTCACGGGCCCGCACCCGTACATCGCCAGCAGCGCGGGGCAGCTCTCCTCCAGGGACGCCTCGATCGCGCGCTCCATGTCGAGCGCCGCGTCGCGCGCCGCCGCCCACAGGCGCTCCAGCTGCGCGCGCCGCAGCGTCACCGTGCCGCGCAGCAGCCCCATCTCGCGGTAGAGAATCTCGAGCACCCAGCGCAGCAGCGCCGAGACATCCTTCTCGCGCAGCACGGCCTGGCTGATCTGGTTCAGCACTGCTATTTCGAGATTCTTGCCGCGGTTCATGCCAAAACTTCCCCGGAGCCGGAGCGACGGATTATCCGAGTTTCGCAACCGCGTTTTTGACGCCCTGCCGCGCCCCTTCGATCACCTTCGTATCGACGCAGAACGCGAAACGCACGTAGCCGGGGCAGCCGAACCCGCGGCCGGGCACTGCCAGAACGCGCTCCTCGAGCAGCGCCTGAATGAACACTCCCTCGTCCGCCGTCGGCGATTTCGGGAAAAAATAGAAGGCGCCGCGCGGCATCGTAAACTCGATCCCGGCGTCGGAGAGGATGCTCGCCATCGCATCGCGCCGCTCGCGGTAGATGTCCAGGTCGACCTGGGAATCCATACACTCCATCAGGATCTGCTGCGCGAGCGCCGGAGCGTTCACGAAGCCGAGAATCCGGTTGCAGAGAATGAGCGCCGCCATAAGCTCCGCGGCATCCTCAAGCCGCGGCGAAACCGCGATATAGCCGAGCCGCTCCCCGGCCAGCGAAAGGTTCTTCGAATAAGAACCGATCACGACACCGTGCGGAAACACTTCAAGCGCCCCGGGCAGTTCGACGCCGTCGAAATTCAAAAA
>USFU01000076.1 GCA_900554135.1 uncultured Collinsella sp.
ATCGATGCCGTAGCGGCAGATATCGGTCAAAACGGTAACGAGGCCCGTAGGAATCGGCGAGGCATCCTTCGCGGCAGTGGGCGCGGTGTCGTCAGTCAATGCAGTGGCATCGTCGCTCACCGGAGCAGACTCGGCTGCGTTCGCATCGGAACCGGCCTGCTCTCCCTGGGCAGGAGCCGCGCTATCCGTCGTTGCCGAAGGATCCCCCGTGGAGGCGGACGTAACGCTCACCGGTGTCTCGACCACGGTCGTCATCGGGTCGACCGGTGCGGGTGCGGCGATGACCTCGGCCCAATCGGAATACACGCCGTCAATAAAGGCGCGAACATGGAAGGTGCCCGGTTGCGAGATGGTCATTGTGCCGTCTGTCGCAACCGAAATGCCCTTGCTCTCGAGCTCCTGGGCCTCCCAGCTGCAGACTCTATCGACTTCCTTGCCCGTCGTGTCATAGACCGTAGCTGTCAGGCCTTCGATGCCGTTGAGATTTTCCTCGACGCCGACGACGGTCTGTGCCGAGCCCTCGAGTTTGATGCTGCCGTTAAACGGCTCGGGTGCAACGTCACTTACCTTATATTTGTAGGCCGCGGCGTCGATCTCGTCATTGGTCGAGACATGCCCGTTCACGTCCACATAGGTGTCCTCGGGGATAAAGTACTTTACGTAGGCGGTGCCGGCCTTTTTGCCCACCACGACTTGCTCGTGGGTGACAGGGTCGGTCTGGATCTCGATGACGTCGGACTTGCATTCCTTGCCCTTCTTGTCCACCACGCGCCAGTCGCCCGACGACTTCACAAAGCCGTAGTAGTCAACATCGTCCTCGTCCCTTGCGCGCACGCGATAGGAAGAGATGGGGTCTTCCTCTCCCACCGTAAGCCTTCGGGTCTTATCGGTCTGCAGCGACACGAGAATCTTGGAGATGGGCTTAATAGGCTGCGGCGTGCCCAGCTGCGTATCGACCGTCACCGACTCAAACGACAGATTGGAACCCGTAATGGACATGGGGTAGGTGGCGGCCATGTCATTGAGCACGTTGCACGTGCGCGGAGCGCCACCGTTGCGCGAAGGCACCTCGCGATCGGCCAGGACCGAATTCCAATCGATGGCTCGCACCATGTGGTTGTTGGTGCGATGCGACCAGCTCGTAACGTTTCCGGCGGTGGTATCGTAGCCGTCGTCGCCACGATGGGCGATTGAGCGCAGGAACAGGTTCTGCACGGCGTCGGTCGACTGATCGCCAAAGGTGGTATAGAACGAGCGCTGGTCATAACCGGCGGTATGGAACTCCTGCACGGCGGCGTTGTCGTCGTAGCACTCGCCGTTCATGTTAAAGATGATCACGTCGAACGTCACGCCCACCGGCTGGTCATAGTCCTCGGACAGCGTCGTGGTAGAACTCGTCTGCTTGCTATTGACCTGCGTGTGCGCCGGGATCGTCATGTTGACGGTAACCGACTGATTGTCCGTCGTGGTGATCGACTGTTCCTCGGTCTTGCTCGCCTCCCACAACTGGGACATCGTGGTTTCGGCCGAAAACGAAGTCTCGATCTCCTCGCTCGCTGTTGCGGGCACGCCCAGCGACTCCTTGAGGCTCACCGATGCGCCCCACGAGCCGCCTTTGGAATACGATGCGGATTCAGAAGTGCTCGTGCCGACCGTCTCCTCGGTACCGCGGGCGAGCGTGATGCTCTGCGAGGCGTCCTCATAGCCGACGTTAAGTGCCGAGGTAACGAGCTCCTGCTCAGTCTTAGAATCGACAAAGGAATAGCCCGGCGCGTCCTCGGGCGCACAGTTAAGCTTGTTCACGCTGTTGAGCTGCTGAACTCTAAAGTTATAGAACGCGATGCCAAAGCCATTGAAATCGTACTGATAGGTGCCGCCGAGCTTGTCCACGCACGCGATGGTGGCATAGATCACGTCTTGCTCGCTCTTGTCTTGCGACAGGCCGTCGAGTGGCACGTATTTACGAAAATCGGAGCCCTTCAGCTTGTGACCGATACAGCCGGCGATATCGTCGGTCAAGCGCTCGTAGACCGCATTGAGGCTTTTTGCAGATGTCAAACCACTCTGCTTCGATTTGTCGGCACCATCGGAATGCTCACCGTTGCCGCCCGAAAGCGCATCATAGAGATAGATGTAGTGACCCTTACCAAAGTCCTTCTCAAAGCCCTTGCCGGCGTGGTCCCAATACAAAAAGTCCCCGGAGTCATCGCCTCCGCCATAACCAAGGATGTTATAGGCAAGCGATGCCCAGTTGGGCAGCACCTTTTTGACGGCGGCCGTATAGAACGAGACATTGTCGTACATCGAGGTACGGCCCTCGAGCTTGCCGTCATCGATATCTACAAACGTGCAGTCGCGATCGTTGACCGTAATGGTCAGCGGGTTGACCACGTCGCCATAGAGCTCGTCGCGCGAATCATCCTGAAGGGCAAAACCGGCTGTCGGGATCCCGCAAAGCGCCGTGACCGCAACGACCACCCAGCACAGGGTCATCTGTGCTCCCCGACGCGCTCGTTGCAAATACCTGGTGAGGTTTTTCATCGCAGTCCTCCCGTCAGTTGCCAATGTATTGAACCAACGTAAAACGCCGCCGCGTCCACAGGGGCGCGACGGCGCGAAGGGGGGCGTAAAAGGCGCAAATGGAATGCGACTCAGTTAAGCGGAACGCTTGGCCTCGAGCTTGGCCTGAGCGGCCGCCAGACGCGCCAGGGGCACGCGATAGGGCGAGCAGGACACATAGTCCACGTCGGCCGCGTTAAACAGGGCCTTGATGGACTTGGGGTCGCCACCGTGCTCACCGCACACGCCAAAGTGCATGCCGGGGTTGGTGGCACGACCCTTCTCGACGGCCATGCGCACGAGCTCCAGTACCGCCGTGTCGATGGTCTCGAAGGGGTTGTCCTTCAAGATCTTCTTGTGCATGTACAGGGGGATGAACTTGGCCTCGGCGTCGTCACGCGAGAAACCGAAAGTCGTCTGCGTGAGGTCGTTGGTGCCAAAGCAGAAGAAGTCGGCGTGATGGGCGATCTCGTCAGCGACCATGCAGGCGCGCGGCAGCTCGAGCATCGTGCCCACGGGAATGTCGAGCTCGACGCCCTCCTCGGCGGAAACCTCGGCGATCACGCGCTCGATGACCTCGCGAGTCTGGACATGCTCGGCCGTGATGGAAACGAGCGGAACCATGATCTCGGGGCGCGGGTCGACGCCTTCCTTGATAAGGCGAGCGGCAGCCGTTGCCACGGCACGGACCTGCATGAGCGGCAGGTCACCGAAGACGACTGACAGGCGCACACCGCGCAGGCCGAGCATCGGGTTGGACTCGACCATGCCGTCGATACGGCGCAGGCGGGCACGCAGGGCGGCGAGCTCTTCCTCGCTGGCGCCGGCGGCCTCCTTCTTGGTGATGGCGACCTCAAGCTCGCGAGGATTATCCAGGAACTCATGAAGCGGCGGATCGAGCAGGCGAACAACCACATCGCGACCGGACATGGTCTTGAACATCGCCAAGAAGTCCTCAGTCTGAACCTTGAGCAGATCGGCCAGGGCCTGCTGCTTCACAGCCTCGTCGTCGGACAGGATGAAGCTCTGGATAATGTTCTTGCGATCGCCCAGGAACATGTGCTCGGTACGGCACAGACCGATGGCCTCGGCGCCAAACTCGAGCGCGAGCTCGGCATCCTCGGGGTTGTCGGCGTTGACGCGCACGTGGTTGGCGTGACCGTCGGTCTCGTCCAGGCGGATCTCATCAGCCCAGGACAGGATGGTGTCCAGGTCGCCGGTGAGCTCGGCCGAAACCAGATCGACGGCGCCGTCGACGACGATGCCCTGGGTGCCGTCGATGGAGATGATGTCGCCCTCATGCAGCACACGGTCGCTGCCCTCGATGCGCACGACCTTCTCAGCCGCGTCGATATGGAAACACTCGACACCGCAGACGCAGGGGGTACCCATGCCACGGGCGATAACGGCGGCGTGACTCGTCTTGCCACCATGGCTCGTCAAGATACCCTCGGCGGCGACCATACCCTTCAGGTCGTCGGGGTTGGTCTCCCAGCGGACCAGAATGACCTTATGGCCCTCGGCAGAACGCGCGACGGCGTCATCGCTCGAGAACACGACCTCGCCCACGGCGGCACCGGGGCTGGCGTTAAGGCCACATGCGAGCGCCTCGTACTTCTTGGAGGAGTCGAACTGCGGGTGCAGGAGCTGGTCGAGCTGCGCGGGATCGATGCGGCTCACGGCCTCCTCACGGGTGATGAGGCCTTCCTCGACCATCTCGATAGCGATGCGCAGGGCGGCGGTTGCGGTACGCTTGCCCACGCGGGTCTGGAGCATCCAGAGCTTACCCTGCTCGATGGTGAACTCGATGTCGCACATGTCGCGGTAGTGATCCTCAAGCGTCAGGAAGACACGCTCAAGCTCCTCGCCTGCGGACTCGAGGCCCGGGGTGGTCTTGAGGTCGGCTATGGGCTCGGTGTTGCGGATGCCGGCAACGACGTCCTCGCCCTGGGCGTTGACCAGAAAGTCACCGTAGAACTCCTTGGTGCCGTCGGCCGGGTTGCGCGTAAAGGCGACGCCGGTCGCTGAGGTCTCGCCCTTATTGCCAAAGGCCATAGCCTGGACGTTGACGGCGGTGCCAAGGTCGTCGGAAATGCCGTGCTGCTTGCGGTAGATGCAGGCGCGCTCGTTCATCCAGCTACCAAAGACGGCCTGGATTGCAAGGCGCAGCTGGAGCTCCGAATCGTGCGGAAAGACGGGCTTGCCGTCCGCGACCTCGAGCTCGGGGTACAGGGCGGACTCGACGTTCTCAGAGAAGATGCCCTTGAAAGTCTCGACGAGCTCCTGCAGGTCCTCGGCCGAAAGCTCGGAGTCGACGCGAACGCCGGCGACCAGGCGGGCCTGGGTCAGGGCATTCTCGAACAAGTCGGCATCGACACCCATGACGACGTTGGAAAACATCTGGATAAAGCGACGATAGCTGTCCCAGGCAAAGCGCGGGTTCTGAGTCTGGGCGATAAGGCCCTGGACGGAATCGTCGTTGAGGCCCAGGTTGAGAACCGTGTCCATCATGCCGGGCATGGAGAACGGAGCACCCGAGCGAACCGACACGAGCAGCGGGTCAGAGGCGTCGCCGAGCTTCTTACCGCAGCGAGCCTCGAGGTCTGCCTCGGCGGCAACGATCTCATCGAGTGCGCCTTCGGGCCAGACGTTGCCGGCACCGGAGTACTCGACACAGGTCTGGCAGGTAATGGTAAAGCCACCGGGAACCGGCAGGCCAATGCGGCTCATCTCGGCAAGGTTAGCGCCTTTGCCGCCAAGCACGAAGTTCATCGACTTGTCGCCCTCAGTGACACAAGTGCCCTGGGCATCGGTTCCAAAACGGTAAACCCTCTTGCAATCGCTCACGATACTTCCCCTTCCATGCGCTCTCGCGCACGACCGTGGTAACGAATCAACCCGCCGGATGCGGGCCGTGAGGGAACTATACGGCGGGATTTGAGCAGGCTTGAGCAGAGGATGCGCGGTTTGGTAAACGAGCTAAAACTAGCGGTAAACGGTAGGTAAAGGTGGTTACCTTATGAAGGTACCACCAAAGGAAATTGCAGGTCAGATGCAAGAAATACTGCTAAATCGCTTTATCATAAGTAGCTAATTTGGGACGGGGCTTTTTTAGCTGCCCCCGCAGGCAATCGGCCAAAGAGCTCGCGACCTCAGCCGGGGTAGCTAAAAAAAGCCCCGTCCCAAATTAGCTACTTTTGTTGGGCGCGGCGGGCGGCACGGCGGGCTCTTGCCTCTTGAATCTCTTCGAGGTGAGCGATGATCTCGGAGGCACTCTCCTCAATCGCCTTGCCGTCGGTGCGCACCACAAAGCAACCCAGACGTTTCATAAGGGCACGAGCCTCCTCGAGCTCGCCGCGCACGCTCTCGGGCTCGGCATAAGAGCCGGCGACGGCGCGGGCATAGTCGTCGCCCAGGCGGCTATCGCGAATCTCAGAAATCACATCGACGGTCGAAATCAGACCGAACAACCGCAACGGATCGACCTCGTAAATCGACTTGGGCGGCTCCATACCGTGCGCCAACGGAACGTTGGCGACCTTGTAGCCCTGATAGGCCAAATACATCGACAGCGG
Organism: uncultured Collinsella sp.; assembly: GCA_900554135.1. The sequence continues at coordinate 6,135 of USFU01000076.1, forward strand.
CGTCTTGGACGTGCGGGATACACCCAGCAGCACGATATCGGCATCCGACAAATCATCGCAGCCACGCCCGTCATCGTGCTCAACGAAGTATTCCATGGCCTCGATGCGGTGGAAATAGCGATCGTCGGTCTTGTGAATCACACCCGCCACTCCTTTTGGCGGCACGCCAATAAGCGAAGACAGCACCGCAAGCGTCGGGCCGATCAGGTCGACCGAGCGAATGTGCAGCATACCCAAGTAGTCGAGCACGCGAGCACGAAGCGCCGGATCGACGATGGTATGGAACACGGCGATATCGCGATGGTCGGCATCGACTCGCGGGCCCACAAACGACTTGACCTGCTCCACCGAGGTCACCTTAGGCAGACGTAAAACACGAAAAGCCCCTTCATCAAATTGCCCGGACGCCGCAAGCACCACCTCACAAGCGGTATCACCGAGCGAGTCGGAGATAACGATAACGGTGGGACGAGCGGCGACCGGGCAATCCATGCGGGGCTCCTTTTGCGCTTATGCGCAGGCTAGCTTACTTTTTGCGGGCAAGCTCACCGATGTTGGCGATGCCGGAGAAAACGGCCTCGAAGCGGTTAAGCAGCTTAAGGCGATTATCGCGGAGCTGCTCGTCCTTGTCCATGACCATAACCACGTCGAAGAAACGGTCGATGGGCGCGCGCAGGGCGGCCAGAGCGGCAAACGCGGCAGGGTAATCCTCGGCAGCAAGGGCGGCGTCGACGGCGGTCTGAGCGGCCTCGGAGGCGTCGGCAAGCGCATGCTCGACCTCGCCCATCAGGGCGCGGTCGTACTCCACGCCCAGCTCGGGCTTGGAGATATGCGCGGCGCGGGCGTAGGCAGTCGCCAGGTTGTCGAAGGTCTCGGCGTCGTTCTTGCGGGCCTCGTCGAGGGCGGCGCAGCGGGCGAAGAAGACCGACGGGGCAATAATGTGCACCGCGGAAACGGCGGCAACGGTGTCGGTCGGGATCTTCTCATCGCGAGCCATGCTCACCAGACGGCCGTGGAAGAAGTCACGGACCTGCTGGGCGACCTCGGCGGCGTCAAACTCAATGCCCTGCTCGCTATAGAGCTCGAGCGCAAAGTCGATGAGCGACGTGGGGTCGATCGGCAGACGGTCGCGCAGGATGTTGATGATGCCGATGGCGGCACGACGCAGCGCGTACGGGTCGGAAGAGCCGGTCGGGGGCTCGCCGATGGCAAAAATACCGGCAATGGTATCGAGCTTGTCGGCGCAGGCCACGATGCAGCCAGCGGTACCCTCGGGCAGCTCGTCGCCGGCGAAGCGGGGACGATAGTGATCGCGAATGGCGTGGGCGACCTCGTCGTTCTCCCCCATCGCGATGGCGTAGTAACCGCCCATCACGCCCTGCTGGCTCGTGAA
>USFU01000077.1 GCA_900554135.1 uncultured Collinsella sp.
GTCCAGCTAAAGTCCTGGCTCATGGCCTGCGTGACCAGCTGGTTCCAGGCATCGCGGTTGTCCCAGAACAGGCGTGCCGCGCGGAACACGGCGTCGCCCATCTCGTCGCCGTTAAAGTTACTAAACGAGAAGCCCGTACCCTCGCCGGTAAACTCGTTATACGGGATCACGGTGTCCTTCAGACCACCGGTTTCGCGAACAATCGGAAGGGTGCCGTAGCGCATAGCGATGATCTGCGACAGGCCGCAGGGCTCAAACTTCGAAGGCATCAGGAACATATCGGCGGCGGCATACATACGCTGCGACAGCGCCGGGTCAAACTCGATGCGCGCGGCCATGGTGCCGGGGTACTTGTCCTGGAAGTAGCGTAGGCCGTCCTCGTAGTCGCGGTCGCCGGTGCCCAGCACCGCTACCTGCACGCCGCCGGACAAAATGCGGTCGAGCGCGTACATGACCAGGTCCATGCCCTTCTGGCGCGTCAGGCGCGTGACCATCACCATGAGCGGACGGTCGTCGCGAACCTCGAGCCCCAGCTCTTCCTGCAGCTTGGCCTTGCACACGGCCTTGCCGGAACGGTCCTCAACCGTGTAGTTGGCGGCAATGCGCTTGTCGGTCGCCGGGTCAAAGCCCGCCACATCAATGCCGTTCAAAATGCCCTGCAGCGCATAGGAGCGCTCGCGCAGCACGCCGTCCAGGCCCTCGCCAAACTCGGGCGTCTGGATCTCGTTGGCATAGGTGGGGCTCACCGTGGTGATGGCATCGGCATAGCGTAGCGCGCCTAGCATGTAGTTGATGCTGCAGGCGTCGCAACGCAGCTGCGAGGCGGCCGCCGGAATGTGCGCCACACCCAGGATGTCCTCCATTACGGTGTCGCTAAACTGGCCCTGGAACGCCACGTTGTGGATCGAGAACACCGTTTTAACGCGGTCGTACAGCGGCAGGCCCTGGTAGAACTCGCGCAAGAACACGGGCGCCAGTGCCGTCTGCCAGTCGTTGCAGTGCAGGATGTCGCACTCGAAGCCCTCGGGCAGGTGCTGCAGGCTCTCGGTGATGGCCTTGGAGAAGAACGCGAAGCGCTCGCCGTCGTCAAAGAAGCCGTACGGATAGTCGCGCGCAAAGTAGCGCTCGTTGTCGATGAACATATACGTGACGCCGTCGTGCTCGAGCTTCTCGAGCCCGCAGTACTCGTTGCGCCAGCCCAGGCTCACGTAAAAGTCGGAGAAGTGCTCCATTTGGGACTTGTACTCGTCCTTGATGGTTGCGTACTTGGGCACCATCACGATGACCTCGGCGCCGGCGCGCACGAGTGCCGCGGGCAGCGAGCCTGCCACGTCGCCCAGGCCACCGGTCTTTACAAACGGTGCGCACTCGGCCGAGGCAAACACGATCTGCATCTTTTTGCTGGAATCTGCCATATTGTCTCCCATGTTGTAATTCGAGAATAGCCGCCAGGCGCGAACCGGGCGGCTATTCTACATGTTACGAGCGATGTTGCGGTGCCAACGTTAACGTACGATGGTGGTATCAGAAGTTAACGGAGCCTTGCCCAGCACCAGGATGTTCTCGGGCGTGCCGCGAAGCTCGGTGTTGGTGGGAACCACGTTGTTCTTGTCCAGGATGGCGTTCTCAACGCGGGCGCCGCTCTTGATGATGCAGCTCTGGTTGATAATCGAGTTGGTCACCGAGGCGCCTTCCTCAACCACAACACCGCGCGACAGGATCGAGTTGCGCACAGTGCCCTTGATGATGCAGCCGGCCGAGATGATCGAGTTGCACGCGTGGCTGCCGGTCGCATAGCGCGAAGGCGGCACGTCGTGGGCCTTGGTCAGGATCGGGCGCTCGGGGTCAAAGAGCTGGTCGGCCACGGTCTGGTCGAGCAGGTCCATGCTGCGGCGATACAGCGACTTCTCGCTAAACACGCCCACGACCTCGCCCTTGTACTCGTAGCTGCACACGTCGATGTTGCCAAAGTCGCCCTGGAGTGCCTCGAGCAGGTCCAGATAGTCGGCGGCCTGGTAGTGGTCGATAATCTCGAGCAGCGTCTCGCGGTTGACGATACAGCAGTCCATAGAGGCGTTATCACCGTACACGACGCCGGCGCTCACGCCCGTCAGGCGGCCGTTCTCGTTGATCTGCAGCTTGGTCTCGTCATCAACGTTGCGCGTGGCCTTGCAGTACACCACGGTCATCTGGGCGCCGGAGTTCTCGTGCGCGTCGATGATGGTGTTGAGGTCCATGTTAAAGATGATGTTGGTGCCCATCATCACAACATAGGGCTTGTCCGAGCGCTGGAACAGCGTCTTGTTGGAGATGATGTCGCGCAGCAGGAAGCGCATGCCGCCCTTGGTGGTGCCATACGCGTTGCCGGGCACCATGAACAGGCCGCCCTTCTTGCGGTCCAGGCCCCAGTCCTTGCCCGAGCCCACGTGGTCGATCAGCGAGCGGTAGTTGCCCGGCATGACGACGCCGACGGTCTTAATGCCGGCATTCATCATGTTGGACAGCGGAAAGTCGATCAGGCGGTAGCGGCCCAAAAACGGGACGGACGCGATGGGGCGGTCCTTGAGCAGCACGCTGCCGTAGGTCGAAGAGTAGTTAGCGGTGATGTAACCGATGGCCTTGCGATTGATCATCGGATCATTCCCCCTTCCCGATAACGACGTCATTTCCAACGACGGCCGTATCCTTGGTGGTATCGACAGAGCCGAGCTTCACGCCCTCTTCGACCGTGGAGTTCTCGCCCAAAATAGCGCGGCAGATGTGCGCGCCGCTCTTAACGTGCGCACCCGGCAGCAGCACGGAGTCCTCGACCACGGCGCGCTCCTCGATGATGACGTCGGTCGAAAGAATCGAGTGGCGAGCGGTGCCGTAAATCTTGCAGCCGTTGGAGACCAGGCAGTCGTCCAGGCGGCCGTCCGGGCCAATGTAGTGCGGCGGACGCGTGGTGATGTTGGACATGATGGGGAAGTGCTTGTCAAACAGATCGAACTCGGGGTTGTTGCCCAGCAGGTCCATCGAGGTCTCGTGGAAGCTGGCGATGGTGCCGACGTCCTTCCAAAAGCCGTGGAACTCGTAGCTGTACAGGCGCTTGCCCTCGCCGAGCAGCTTGGGGATGATGTCCTTGCCAAAGTCGTGGCTCGAGCGCTGGTCCAGAGCGTCCTCTTCGAGCGCCTCGATCAGCACGTCGGCCGAGAAGATGTAGATGCCCATGGACGCGAGGTTCGAATCGGGCTTATCGGGCTTCTCGGTGAACTTGGTGATGCGGCCGTCCTCGGGGTCGGTGGTCAGGATGCCAAAGCGGCTGGCCTCTTCCCACGGCACGGGCATAACGCTCACCGTGAGGTCGGCGTTGTTCTCAATGTGCGTCTTGAGCATCTTGCGGTAGTCCATGCGATACAGGTGATCGCCCGAAAGAATCAGGACGTACTTGGGGTCGTTGGCCTTGATGTAGTCGAGGTTCTGCGTAATGGCGTCGGCCGTGCCCGCATACCAGGCGCCGCCGGTCTGCGTCTCGTACGGCGGCAGGATCGACACGCCGCCATCGCGGCTGTCCAGATCCCACGCCTCGCCGGAGCCCACATAGGCATGCAGCAGGTAGGGGCGATACTGCGTCAGAACGCCCACCGTGTCGATGCCCGAGTTGGAGCAGTTGGACAGCGAAAAGTCGATAATGCGGAACTTGCCACCAAAGCTAACCGCCGGCTTAGCGATCTTTTGGGTGAGCGCCCCCAATCGGCTGCCCTGTCCTCCTGCGAGGAGCATCGCGATGCATTCTTTCTTACTCATCGATTTCTCCTTCTGTCATCGATGTTCTTAAACCCATTAGCGACGGGCGCAGCGCTCAGTCGCGCCCGTCGAGTAATGCCGTGCTGGCATAAGGGAGCTCGCGCGCCTTTACGCGTGCCAGATCTCGTCGCGGTACTCGCGAATGGTGCGGTCGCTTGAGAACCAGCCGGAGGAGGCGGTGTTGAGCAGCGCCTTGCGGTTCCAGGTCTCCTGGTCGCCGTAGCTGTTCGTGAGCTTCTCCCATGCATCCACGTAGCTGCGGAAATCGGCCATGACCAGGTCGGGGTCGTTGTTGTTCATGAGCTCGTTGTAGATGCTCTCGAAGTTGCCCGAAAGACCCGCAAAGGTGTTGTCCTTGAGCTCGTCCATCACGCGGCCCAGACGCTCGCGGTCGCCGTTGAGGGTATCCCACGCAAAGTAGCTGTTGGATGCCCAGAGCTGCTCGACCTCGGGAGCGGTCAGGCCAAAGATGGCCTCGTTCTCGCGGCCGGCCAGATCGGCGATCTCGATGTTGGCGCCGTCGAGGGTGCCCAGCGTAATGGCGCCGTTCATCATGAGCTTCATGTTGGACGTGCCCGAGGCCTCCTTGCCGGCCGTGGAGATCTGCTCCGAGATCTCGGCGGCAGGGTAGATGAGCTGGGCATTGCTCACGCGGAAGTTGGGGATAAAGCAGACCTTCATGACCTCGTTGACGCGCGGGTCGTTGTTGATGACGTCGGCCACGGAGTTAATGAGTCGGATGGTCTCTTTGGCGAAGGTGTAGCTCGAGGCAGCCTTGCCGCTAAAGATGAAGGTCGTCGGCGTCACGTGGAAGTTGGGATCGGCGATGCGACGGTTGTAGATGTCCATCACCTTCATGATGTTCATGAGCTGGCGCTTGTAGGCATGGAAGCGCTTAACCTGAACATCGAAGACGGTGTTGGGGTCAATGACCAGACCGGTCTCGGCCTTAACGTAGGCGGCCAGACGCTCCTTGTTGGCGCGCTTTGAGGCACCCACGGCCTTCAGGAACTCGGTGTCGTCCTTAAACTCCTTGAGTTTCTCCAGCTCAAAGGCGTCCTTGAGCCAGCCATCGCCAATGGCCTCGGTCACGAGCTTGGCGTAGGTGGGGTTGGCCTCGGCAAAGAAGCGACGGTGCGAGATGCCGTTGGTCTTGTTGTTGAACTTCTCGGGCGTCAGGGCATAGAAGTCCTTGAGCACGATGTTTTTGATGATATCGGAGTGGATCTTGGCCACGCCGTTGACGCTATGGCTGCAGATCACAGACAGGTTGGCCATGCGGATCTCGCCGTCCCACAGAATGGCGGTCTGACGCAGACGCTCCTGCCAGCCCTCCTGCGTGGTGTCGAACGACTCGTGCCAACGACGGCTGATCTCGTCGATGATCTGGTACACACGGGGGAGGAGCTTGGAGAACGTGCCGATGGGCCACTTCTCCAGGGCCTCGGGCAGGATGGTGTGGTTGGTATAGCTCACGACCTGTGTCACGATGTTCCAGGCGTCATCCCACTCGAGCTTCTTCTCGTCGATGAGGATGCGCATGAGCTCAGGACCGCACATGGCGGGGTGCGTGTCGTTGGTGTGGATGGCCACAAACTGCGGCAGCAGCTCCCAGTTCTCGCCGTGCTCCTTCTCAAAGGTGTCGAGCAGGCTGTAGATGCCGGCCGATACAAACAGGTACTCCTGCTTCAGGCGCAGCAGACGGCCGTGCTCGCCGGCGTCGTTGGGGTAGAGGATGGCGCTGATGGCCTCGGCCTCGGCGCGCTCGGCGTCGGCCAGGGCATAGTCGCCGCGGTTGAAGGCCTCCAGGTCAAAGTGCTCCTCGACCGGCTCAGCGGCCCAGACGCGCAGCTTGTTGACGGTCTCGCCGGCATAGCCCACCACGGGGATGTCATAAGGGACGGCCAGGATGTCCTGCGTGTCCACCGTGCGGTAGAACGTGCGGCCGTTCTCCTCAAAGCCCTCAATATGGCCACCAAACTTAATGGTCACGGCCTTGTCCTGACGACGGACCTCCCAGGGATAGCCGTGGGTGAGCCACTCGTCGGTAGCCTCGACCTGGCTTCCGTTGACGATTTCCTGCTTAAACAGGCCGTAGCGGTAGCGCATGCCGTTGCCGTAGCCGGCAATGCCCTCGGCTGCCATGGAATCCAGGAAGCATGCGGCAAGACGGCCCAGACCGCCGTTGCCCAGAGCCGGATCGGGCTCCTGGTTCTCGATGACGGAAAGGTCGAAGCCCATGTCGTCGAGCGCCTCGGCGACCATGTCGCGCACGCCAAAGTTGAGCAGGTAGTTGTCGAGCAGGCGGCCGATCAAAAACTCGATCGAGAAGTAGTACACGCGCTTCTTGCCCTCGGCGGTGGCGCGGGCGTCACTCTTGGTGGCAACGGTGCGCGCCTTCTCGGCCACGAGCTTTGCCAGGGCGTTAAAGCGGTCGAGGTCGCTGGCGGCCTCGACGCTCTTGCCGCTGATGCTCATGACGGCATCGCGATAGAGCTCGGTAAACTCCTGCTTGTTGTCGAAGATCTTATTCATACGTTCCTTTCCCCCGGGGATGATTCTCCCGGAACGGTTATGACTTGTATCCTACGCCCCGGCGAGGCGGGTAATTACAGCTGTAACGGCTTTGTTACGCATCCTTGGCAAACGACTTAACGGAAGCAGACTTGGCTTTGGTAGCGGCCTTTTTGGCAGTCGGCTTCTTGACCGCGGTAGCCTTAGCAGCGGGCTTTACGGCAGCCTTAGCCTTGGCCTTGGTCGTCGTTGCCTTTGCCTTGGCAGGAGCCTTCTTAGCGGCCGCGGGCTTGGGCTTCACCGAGGACGTGCGCTTACGCGTCGCCTTCTTGGGCTCCTCAACCACCGGCGGCTTGTAGCTGCTGGGACCGCGGCGCTTAAGCACCACGCCAGCCAGACCGGGAACCTTAATCTCAATGGAGTCCATCTGCCCGTTCCAGGGATAGGGCTCGCTCGAGCAGGTGTAAGGCTCCTCGCCGGCATAGCCGCTGCCGCCAAACTCGGGACGGTCGGAGTCGAAGATGACCTCCCAGTCACCCTCGCGCGGCACGCCAACGCGGAAGCTCTCATAGCTCGCCGGGTCAAAGTTGATCAGGATCACCAGGTCGTCGTCGATGTCCTCGCCCTGGCGCACAAAGCTCACGATGGACTGCTTGGAGTTGTCCGCGTCGATCCAGGTAAAGCCGTCGTCGGTGTATCCGCGCTCGTACAGGGCGGGCTCGGCGGTGTATAGGTGGTTGAGCGCCTTGATAAACGCCTGATGATGCTTGTGGGTCTCGTACTCCTCGGTCAGGAACCACTGGATGGACTCGTAGTAGCGCCACTCGATAAACTGGCCGATCTCGTTGCCCATAAAGTTGAGCTTGGCGCCGGGATGCGTCATCTGGTAGAAGGCCAGCGTGCGCAGGCCGGCAAACTGGCGCCACCAGTCGCCCGGCATGCGGCCGATCAGCGAGCACTTCCCGTGCACGACCTCGTCGTGGCTCAGCGGGCAGATAAAGTTCTCGGTAAAGGCGTACATGATGGAGAACGTGAGCAGGCCGTGGTTGCCGGGGCGCCACGGAAAATCGGTCTGCATGTAGTGCAGGGTGTCGTTCATCCAGCCCATGTCCCACTTGTAGTGGAAGCCCAGGCCGCCGTCCT
>USFU01000078.1 GCA_900554135.1 uncultured Collinsella sp.
AGCTTTTTAGCCCAGCACTTTGACCAGATCAACGACTATCTGGCCACGTTCTTTGACGGACAGGCGACCTCTGCCGACATCGAGCGCTACCTGTATACCCCGCTGTCGGCATTTACCGCCAATGCCGGCAAGCGCCACCGCCCGCTCATCTGCATGCTCGCCGCCACCGCAGTGGGCGGCAGCTTTGAGAGCGCCCGCAGCGCCGCGGCAGCTATCGAGCATTTCCAGTCGGGCGCGCTCATCCACGACGATATCGCCGACAACGGACAGCTGCGCCGCGGCAAGCCCTGCATGCACCTCACCGAGGGCACGGGCCTTGCCATCAATTGTGGCGACCTGGCGCTCACCATGGTCACCAAGACGGTTCTCGACGACCCCACGCTGGAGTCCGACGTGAAGCTGCGCGTGCTCCACGAGCTTACCGAGATGATCGTCCGCACCATCGAGGGCCAGGCGCTCGACTTGGGCTGGGTCCGTGACGGGCGCTTTGACATCTCGGTCGACGATTACCTGGACATGGCAACGCACAAGACCGCGTACTACAGCGGAGCCACGCCGCTTGCCGCTGGAGCCATTATCGGCGGCGGCAGCGAGGAGCAAATTGAGGCGCTGCGCGCCTTTGGCCTGCACACGGGCCTTGCCTTCCAGATCCAAGATGATCTACTCAACTTGATCGGTACAAAGGAGGCCGCCAACAAGGACTTCCGTACCGACATCACCGAGGGTAAGCGCACACTCGTTGCCGTGCACGCCCTGTCTGATGAGCGCTATCACGACGAGATTGAAGCGATCCTCTCCTCGGGCACCGAGGACCCCGCGCAGCTCGCGCGCGCCGTGGAGATCTTCCAGGAGACCGACTCTATTGATTACGCCCACGCCTACGCGCTGGACCTGACCGCCAAAGCCAAGGCCGCCATCGAGGACGTTTCGCTCGAGGCGCATGCACGCGAACTGTTCCTCTCCATGGCAGATTTCTTTGTGGAGCGCCTTAACTAGCGGGGGTTATAAAACCTGTCAGCAGCGTATTTGGGTACAACTTGCTACACTGTTGAGTGCATGTTTATGCATCCCTTTGCGTTGTCTATCCGACACACGCTCAAATAGTACGAATGGTACGCCGAAAGGGGTTCGTTCATGGAACCTATTACAACGGGCATGCAGGGAGCAGCCGTCGAGGACGTTCAGTCCCGCCTTCTGCAGCTCGGCTATACAATCGATGACACCGAGGTTGCCGACAAGCGCTTTGGCACCACCACCGAACAGGCTGTTGGCACCTTTAGGCTCGATAGCGGCCTTGCCGCTGGTTGTGCCGTCGATATCCCCTGCTGGAGCGCCCTGGTCGACGCCTCGTATAAGCTAGGCGACCGCACCCTCTACCTGCGTATGCCCAATTTCCATGGTGCCGACGTGCAGGCCCTGCAGAAGGCGCTCAACGTTTTGGGCTTTGCCTGCGGCGAGGACGATGGCTACTTTGGCCCTCACACCGAGGCGGCCCTTCAGCAGTTCCAGGAAAATGTCGGTCTGTTTGCCGACGGCATGGCTTTCCAGGATACCTACGCCTATATCAACCGCCTGCACCATGTGTGGGAGGGTAAACCTTCGGTGACCGAGGCCGAATCGCGCATCGGCTTTGCCCGCGCGGCCAACGTACTCGAGCGTTTCCAGATTGCTGTCATCGGCGAAGACCCTATCGCGCGCAGCGTAGCATCGCGCATGTGGAACATCGCCACGGCGACGACCGACAACAGCGGCATGATGCTTTGCGACTCCGAGGTTCCGACCGACGTTGACCTGGTGCTCGAGATCGCAAGCGACGAGCTGCCCGCCGACGCCGCTCCGCGCGCCACGATTGCCCTCGCCGAGTGCCACAACCTGGCCCAGCGCATCCGCACCGCCAATGTCGCCGCACAGCAAAAGCCCGCACGCATCCGCATTGAGCTCACGGGCATGACGCGCTACAACGGCACCTTCACCGCCAGCGACGCTCAGACGCTCGCCGTACGCCTGCTCGATGGCGTTTGCGATGCCCTCGCAGATTAGGTAAACTAGACGAGTTGCTTTTGGCAACACCCATACTGGGACGTAGTTCAACGGTAGAACTCCGGTTTTTGGTGCCGGCTGTTGGGGGTTCGAATCCCTCCGTCCCAGCCAAGGTAACTGAGCGCCCTGGACTTTCATCAGCCCGGGGCGCTTTCTTGTGGGCAAGCAGAGGGATTCGAACCCGCCAGGGTGCGGAGCTGAGGAAACGCGAAGGCGCCCCAAGCCCATTAGGACCAAGAGCGCCTTACATCTAGAAAATATCAGCCCAGTTCCGAAAAGCGAGCCGTCATCAACAAAGTACCGCGTGGCCCCGACGGGCCGGGCATTAAGTTTGTCGCGAGTTCCGCACGCAAAGAAGGCCACGTGACCTCGATGTTTTGGACGTGACAGCGAGAGGGGTCCTGGTATGGCAAGGTGACGTGAAACAAGGCGGCGCTGACCTTCTGGTCGCGCCGCCGAAGTTGAACGTCAGATTGCCGTGCCAGGGCCCCTCGCAGCATCAAGAAGACCGCCGTTCGGTAGAACGGCGGAATTTAGTTGTTCAGCATACGGTCGAAGCTTCCCGAGTCGCCATCCCGATAGTCGGCGGTCATCAGGATCTCCTGCGGAATACGCCCGCCTTCGCGCAGCACGTTGCGGAATTGCACGCGCGTGACCATGGGCAGGTCCTTGATCGTGGCGGCCAGATTCTGCGGCACGCCCTGGTTGGCAGCCGCGGGCTCGCACGCGCCGCCGGCCTTCACGCGACGCTTATGCTCGGCAAGCATAGCGCGATACATGCCAGCATGCAGACGAATCTCAACGACGTTGGCATTGCGGGCCTGCTCGACGATACGCGCGCCCTCTCGATCGATGTCGCCCACGTAGTAGATATAGGTAAAGCGGTAGCCGATCTCAGCCAGATAATCATCCAGTGCATGAGAGACACTCGCCTTGCACCCGCCGCCAAAGATCACGCCGCCCACCTTAGTGCCAAAGAGCTTGGCATGCTTACGTCCGCGCAGGAGCTTGACGATCTCGTCATAGGTATCCAGGTTCTCGACCATAATGAACGGCTTGTCGGCGCCCAGCGTAAAAAAGCCCGTAAAGTGCACCGGACGGTTGGGGGCGACCTTGATCGCCTGCATGCTGATGCCTTTTTCGGTCATACGCCTGATCAGGCGCTCGCCATGCTTGCCGTCAAAAGCCTTTTCGTCATTGAAGATCTGGTAGGCGCGCTGGCGGCGCGAGGCAACCGGAGTATCAGCACCGCGGTTTTGCTCGACCCAAGCCTGGATGATCGCGATTTCCTCGGCAATCTTGCGATTGGACATCTCGTTGTGCTGGGCGCGCTGTGGAGCTTTCTTGCCGTCCTTGCCCTCGACCTTAACGATCTGGGTCTGCTGTTCCTTAATTTTGGAGAGCGCCGTGGGCGTGGGGACGACCTTGAGCAGCTGCCTGCCCAGAACGCGGGCCAGGGCAAACGCCGAAACCTCGCCATGGGTAGTCGACTCAGCCTGCTGGGCAGCCGCATCTGCTGCGGCAGACTCGGGCTTCTTCTGAGACTTGCGCTTAGAATCGCCTTGGACATTGCGCTCACGTTTCGAAGTAGACGCCTGCTTCTGCGAACGCTCGGGCTTGCCCTCCTTCGCCGGCTGACGCTTGGTCTGCTCCATCGGAGCATCCACCTTCGCATCTTCGTCGCGCGGCGCCACATTCTCGGCGGCATCCTGAGCGTTAGAGCTGCGACCGCCACGATGACGATGGCGGCGAGGCTTGCTCGAAGCACCCTCCCCCGTCTGTTCAACCGCAGGTTGCTGGCCCTGAGTCTCCGTATCGGACGCAGTCTGCTCATCAACAGGCTCCTGCTCGCGAACTTCCGACTCGGCAGGCTTCACGGCCTTCTCGGCCCGCACCTCCGGAACCTGATTAACCTTTTCCTGACGCTTTGCGGGGTACGCGCGACCCGCAAAGCCGCGACCGGGACGACACGAGTCTGAGGCCTTTTTGGCCGGCTTCTCGGAATCATCCGCAACCTCGGCGGCCTCTTCGGCCTCGCGCACAACATCTTGCTGCTCGGCCTTAAAATGCGCACCGCGACGACGCTTAGGTTCCCGAGGCTCAGCGGACTTTTGCTCTTTCACAGGCTCCTGCGGCTCGGCGACAGGCTCGTTCTCGACAACCTCGGTAACGGCCCCATCCTTTTGAGCCACAGCACGACGGAAGCGTTCCTGTTGAGCGCGGCGCTGCGCATCACGCTTTCCGCCTCCGCCAAAGCCGCCTCGGCCCGCCTTGGCGGTAAAGGCACGCACGACATGCTCATCGAGCAGCTCGTCAGTATCGATATGCTCACGCGGGGCAACTTCTTCCGCAGCAGGCACCTCAACGGAACCCTCGACAGGCTGCTCCTGGGCATCATGAATCTCGGCATTGATGGTATAGAACGCCGGGCGGCCGTTAATGCCGCTGCCCTCGATCTTGGTCACAATCTTTGCCGCGATAAGCTCATCGCGCATCACCTTGGTGTCACATTCCTTATCGACGGAGCGGAAAATCTGTGCCAGCGCGCTCGACTTGATCTTGAGCGCCTTGCGGCAGAGCAGGTCGTAGGCAACCAGCTTTGCCCGCTCGGCAGAAAGCGACGTTTGTCCGCTCAGACGCTCAGCCAGAGCATCGACATTTTGTTGGTTATCGGAATATACCGTCTTGGCCACGGGGCCCCTTTCATATGCACACATATACGTCTATATGGTACAACGCGTGAGCCTATACACGCAAAACATCTGCGAGGACGCCCTTGCATCACCCGTTCTCGCATGAAAAAAGACCGGGCCCGCGTTCTGCGGACCCGGTCTTTCCGAGTCATAGAGATGGAGGATTCAATCCGTCCGATCGGCTAAGCCTTGGCGGTCTCAGCATCGGCAGGAGCCTCGGCGGCAGCGGCGCGGCCGAACTCGGCCTTGCCCATCTCGGACCACTCGGGCTCCTCGTCGGGCATGGAACCGGCCTCCTTGCCGAAGAACTCCTTGAGGCAGTTGACGGCAACGATGAGGCCCAGGACCATCAGCAGGACGGCAAAGACGAGCTGCAGGCCCTTGGTAGCGGCGACGGAGACGGCAGCCGTGGTGGCGGTAGCCGGGATAGTACCGAAGAAGCCAAACTGCTGGACAGCGGTCATGCAGCCCATGGCGCTCTGGACCAGCGAGGTGAAGGTGCAGCAGAGCAGGAAGACGACGGGCACGTAGAGCATCCAACCCTTGCGGCCGGTGCACTTGCAGAACACGGCGAGGGTGATCATGGTCATGCCGCCGAGCAGCTGGTTGGAAGCACCAAAGAGCGGCCAGATGTTGGCATAGCCACCAAAAGCGAGGGCGAGACCAGGAAGCAGGGTGACAACCGTGGCGAACCAGGGGTTGCCGAGGACCTTCATGTAGCCGGCCTTGGACTCGATGGCCAGGGCGTCGTTGGTCTGGGCAAAGAACTCGGAGAACGAGGTGCGGGCGATGCGGGCGACGGCATCGAGCGAGGTCAGGGCCAGAGCTGAGACGTTCATGGTCATGAAGACGGTTGCGAGCGTGCCGTCAACACCGAAGGCCTGCATACCGCGGGAGATGCCAGCGGCAAAGATCTGGAACGGGGTGGAAGCGACGCCGGCGTTAAGGGCGCCGGTACCGGCGGTGTTCATGTCGGAGAACATGATGCCGGCAACGATGATGGCAAGGATGCCGACGAAGGACTCGACGACCATAGCGCCGTAACCGACCTTGACGGCGTCCTGCTCCTTCTCGACCTGCTTGGAGGAGGTACCAGAAGAAACGAGGCTGTGGAAACCGGAGAGAGCGCCGCAAGCAACAGAGACAAACAGGACCGGGAACATCATGCCGGAGGCACCAGAGAAGCCAGTGAAGACCGGAGCGGTCATCGTAGCCTGGCCGTGAACACCCAGGACAACGATGCCGAGGACAGCGCAGGCGATCATGACGATCATCATGATGGAAGTGAGGTAGTCGCGCGGGGTCTTGAGCATCTGGATGGGCATAGCGCCAGCGAAGACCAGGTAGACCATGACGACGGCGAACCACTGGAACTTATCCAGGTAGACCGGGAACTGCATACCGACGGCGAACATGAGAACCATGAGCACCACGCCGGTGACGAACTCGGCAGCGCCGGTGAGGTTGAACTTCTTCTGGGCCCAACCAAAGGCGATAGCGACGAAGGTGAACAGGATGGAGATGGTGCCAGCGCAGCCGGCGGCATAGGACTTGGTGAAGTCGATGGCACCGGTAGCAGCGCCAGAAGCGTCAACGGCCGGGGTGAACATGAACGTCTTGCAGACCATGTCGGTGAAAGCGGCGATGACGATGATGCAGAACAGCCAGCAGAACAGCAGGAACAGGCGACGGCCGGTCTTGCCGATGTACTTCTCGATGAGCTGAGCGAGCGACTTGCCGTTGTTCTTCATCGAGGCGTACAGGGCACCAAAGTCGTGGACAGCACCAAAGAAGATGCCACCGACGAGGACCCAGAGCACGACGGGCAGCCAGCCAAAGGCCATGGCGACGATCGTACCCGTGACAGGGCCGGCACCGCAAATCGAGCTGAACTGGTGCGAGAACGCGGTGAAGGCGGAGACGGGCGAGAAGCTCTTGCCGTCCTTCATGCGCTTGGCCGGCGTGAGGGCCTCTTTGTCAACGCCCCACTTGTTGGCCAGCCAGCGACCGTAGCCCAGATAGCCGCAGGCGAGCACCGCCGCAGCCACAACCATGAGCAAAACTCCGTTCATTACATTTCCTCCTCTAAAAAGAACTACTCAGACATAAAAAATGAGGGCCGTCGGTTGCGCTCGACGGCCCTCATCTTCATCAGCCGCCCGTTATCGTACGGGCTAGCTGTATGTGCTAACCCGCATCAGATAATTACTACGCTGATAATGTTTAGCTGATGCGTGAACATGTCTGAGAAATCCTCTTCAATCATGATGTGAACGATCCGTGCGTGTTCACATCCCCCAGTGGATGAAAAGGAGTATGAAACTTTAGTTACCTAAAGTCAACGCAAATTTGTAATGAATTTTCAACTTTTTTTGAAATTCTCGGTATAAAACGCCACCGACCTCGGACTTTACCCCACGACAGTTTTTGCATGGGAGATGCTCCTCGGGGGCGGGGCGGGCGCCTGCCGCCATATATGTACTTTCCTGCTCGGACAGTCCTGCTCACGGCGGAGGCCACATTAAGTGGCCTCCTGTTCGTGCGGAACTCGCGATAAAGTTCATATATGGCGGCAGGCGCCCGCCCCGCCCCCGAGGGACTCCCATCCCAAATCTCAACTCTGTTATCATAATTATGATAATGTCCTGATACTTCAGGAGGTAAACATGAAC
>USFU01000079.1 GCA_900554135.1 uncultured Collinsella sp.
ACGCCCATCAGGAAGACGGCGTCGTAGCCCTCGTCGGCGACCTTGTCTGCGAGCGCGGTCATCTTCTTGCCGGTCTCGTAGAGCGCCTTGCCGTCCTCGACGTAGCCCTCCTGGTCGAAATGCATGATCTCGATCTTCTCGGTTTCCTTCATGGTTTGTCCTTTCTGTCTTGGACGCGACTCTATACATCGCGTTTCTTTTCGATACCAATTATAGACATACACCCGTCGTGTTTTTAATACCACTTTGTAATCTGTGCCGATCCTCGGTGAACGGTCGAAATTCTCGGGTGAGTGGTATTAAATTAGAATTAGATGTATATCTAGCACTCCTGACGCCTCCCCTGCGTGACAAAGAACAGCGTTCCTACCAACGCAATGATCGTCGATGCTCCAAACAGCACCGCTTGAACGCCCAAAGCCTCCGCCAAAAATGGAGCAGCCAGCAACGGCAGCACGCCGGCACTCATCAGGCCAAAACGCACAAAGCCGGTAATACGTCCCAGGTATTTGATGTCCGCACGCTCCTGAATCAAGATCATCTGCAGCGGCTCCAAGAAACCCCAAGCCAAGCCATTGATCGCCTGACCGATAATCGCCACGCCTAACATATCGGTGCCCACGTACACCATCGACCCAATGCCCACCGTCATGAGTGCCCCGAGCAACAGCTGCAGATTGACGCGGCGAGACGAAAGCTTGGTCAGAGCGAAAGCGCCCACCGACGAAGTGAGCCCCACGACCGAGGACAGCCAGCCCAGCCAGACGATATCCACGTTGAGCACGTCGCGGTAGAACAGCGACTCCAGCGAATCGAACGCACCGAACGCAAAGAAGCCCAAAAAGCCCGAGATAAAGATGAGGCGCAGGTCGTGATCGCAAAACGTGAGCCGGGCGCCCTCGACCATACCGCCAAGGATGCCGCCCGTCTGCTTCTCCGCCTTTGGGGGAACCACGCTCTCATAGCAACCTAAGGAAAGCCAAGCCGCCACGCCCATCATGCCGGCCATGAGCAAGTAAACGGATTGCGTGGCAAAGCAGCTCACGATGGCACCGCCGAGCAGCGGGCCGGCAGTATAGGCGATGTTGCTGTAGAACACCATGAGGCCGTTCACGCGGGTACGGCCCTCGGTGGTCGACTCCAGGTATCCCGGAAACGCATGCGTGCAGGTGTTGATAAAGCCGCCCGCAAGTCCCAAGACGCACGCGGCAAACACAAGCCCGGGGACAGACAACGGCGCCAACCCCACGCCAAGCGATAGCACTGCCGTAATCACGCACGTCACAAACGACGTACGGCGCGGACCAAAACGGTCGATGACCGAGCCCGACACCATATTGCCCACCGACGTCGTAAGGTTGCGTACGAGCGTAATAGCGGCGACCAAAAAGGCCGTACCAGCCAAGTCATACGTCGCCGCGCCGATAAGCCCCAAAAAGTACACCGCATTGTTGGCGCACCACTGCAGGGACTCAATGAGAATCAGCCTGACTTCTGCCGGCGTCAGGCGCATTGCTTCGCGATCCTTCGCGAACATACGAACTCCTTCTATACAAAAAGGGGATGGAGGGCATAGGCCTGCTCCATCCCCTTTCCAGGTTGCAACGAAAATCTATGCAGCCGGGCCCTTACGCCAGCACGCCGAAGAACGCGCCGATGATGCCCACGACCATGGTGGCAACGATCAGCACCATGGGATTGATCTTCTTGGACAGCAGCCAGTAGTACAGCCAGAAGGCGATCATGCCGAGCATGCCGGGCATGATGCCGTCCAGGATGTCCTGGAGGGTCTGGGCGTCGTCGCCCGAGCCGATGGCCACCGGGATGCTGGCCCAGAACATGTCCTTGCACATGGCGCCCACGACCATGACGCCCACGATGCCCACGCAGGTCATGATCTTCTGCATGAGGCCGGTCCTCTGGGCCTCGTCCAGGAAGCCCACGCCCAGCTCGTAGCCCTTGACGGCGCCCCAGATGCGCAGCGCGAAGCCGGGGACGTTGTAGATGAGCAGGAAGGCGATGGGGCCGAAGGGGTTGCCGGCCTGGCACAGGCTGATGCCCACCGCGGCGGCGACCACGCGCAGCGTCGACAGGAAGATGGAGTCGCCGATGCCCGACAGCGGGCCCATGAGGGCGGCCTTGACGTCGTTGACGCTCTCCGGCTCGATCTCGCCGCGGGCGACCTTCTCCTCCATGGCCATCGCGATGCCGCCCACGAACGGGGCGAACTGGACGGTGATGTTGAAGAACGCGCAGTGGCGGTGCAGGGCCTCGGCGTAGTCGTCGGGGCGGCCGGCGTAGATCTTCTTGAGCATGTTGGCGACCATCAGGCAGAAGGCGATGTTCATCTGCTTGTAGTAGGTCCAGGAGAACTCCATGCCCAGGGCGCCGGTGTTGACGGCGCTCTTGATGAGGTCGGAGCGCGTGATCTTGTTCTCGGGACTAGAAGTCATCGTCCTCATCCCCTTCCGCGGAGAGCTGGGGCTGG
The DNA here is from genome assembly GCA_900554135.1 of uncultured Collinsella sp. Next base: position 2,489 of record USFU01000079.1, read on the forward strand.
GCTCCGCCGAGTCCCAGCAGGTCGAACTTGTCGATGCCGATGATGATGGCGATCAGGGCGACGCCCAGGACGGGCACGTTGGCGTAGGAGCACAGCAGGAAGCCCAGGAAGTAGAAGGGCACGAGCTGCTTGGTGAGCACCAGGCGGCCGAGCATGGCGAAGCCCATGGCCGGCAGGATGTTGGCGGCGACGCCGCAACCATCAATGATGAAAGACGGGACAAAGTCGAGCAGGCCCTGGATGGCATCGGAGCCCAGATAGAAGGCGCCGCCGCAAAGCAGGAAGTACTCAAGGCAGCCCCAAAGGCCAATGCCCCAGTGCACTGCGTAGATACCCTTGAGGTTTCCCTTAAGGGCAAACTTGTCTGCCATGTCCACAAAGACGGGGAAGATCGCATTGGTGATATTGCCGATGGTCAGCGAAAGCACGGCGATGGGCATAGCCAGTGCGATAGCCGTCTCGGTACCTTGGCCGAGCTGAATCGCAAAGGCGCAGGCGAGCACGCCACCAACCGTCTCGTTAGGCGGCACGTAGGCGCCGATGGAGATCGAGCCCATGAACAGCAGCTCCAGGCTTGCGCCTACGGCAAGACCGGTCTGCAGGTCCCCCAGCACCAGGCCCACGAGCGGGCACAGGCAAATGGGGCGGAACGCATAGAGGGTGCCGAGCTGGTAGTCGAGGCAGCCAAAGGCTCCGACTAAGCCGACGAGGATTGCTTGGGTAAGCATGGTTCCTCCAATATAGGGTCTCGAGTCATAGCCGGCTCCCGTTGCGCGCACATCTGATATCAATCCGGGAACTCGACCATATGGCTCGAAGCGCGCCTGGCGTGCTGCTAACACCCATACCAGGCACAAATGATTTGATACCAATTATAGGTATGCAGGTTCTTACTATTTAATACCACTCGCTCAGCGGGGTGTTTTTATCCGTAAACGGCGGGTATTGCCCCTCAGGCGCAATCCCTGTTGCGACGATGAACGAGCGCAACGAGAAAACCGTCGCCAAAGGCATCGGAAACCAGGTTGGCAACGATGACCGAGACGATAATCGCCGCGCCCAAAAACTCGTTCCAGCTAAAGACCTCGCCAAAGAACAGCGCCGACCAGCAAGGTGCAAGCACGACCTCGCTCATGCAGACCAAGTTGGCGGCAAACGCATTGGTACGCGCGATTCCCTTGGCATACAGAACACTCGCCAGCCCGCTGCAAAACAGGCCATGCACCAGCATGAGGCCCCACTCAAAGGGCTTGACGGCCCCCAGATTACCGGCGAAATAGAAAATCGGCAGCATCGAAATCCCGCACGATATAAGCGACGACACCATAGGCGACGCATCGGGGCGCGCATTCAGGAAGAAGCACAGCCCAAACGTAGCGCCGGAAATGACAGCGAGCAGGTTGCCGAGCATGCCCTCGGCGCTCAAATCGCCCAAAAAGAAGAGTCCCATACCCGCAAAGGCGGCCACCACGGAGAATATCTTTGCCGTCGAGGGCAGCGTGCGCGATGCAAGCGATTGGTACACGATGACAAAGATCATCGAGGTGTACTGCAGAACAATCGCGTTGCCGACCGATGTGAGTTGGTTAGCGAAGTTGAACGTGGTGCCCGTCACAAAGTTGCAGACGGCCACAAGGACAATCAGGCGACTGATGCGCAGCCTTGGCCTACCAACAAACAAGATGAACAGCGCCATGAAGATCGACGTGACGGAGCCAATCAAAAGGGCCGACTGCGAATTGGCGCGAACGAGGATGCCGATAAAGCTCCACAAGAGCGCCGTGCCAAATAGATACATCGCCCCGCTCACGCCATTATCGGGTGGATTGTCAGATCGAATCACGAAGCACCTCCAGCTAGCTTTCGATAATAAAAAACGGCGACCGCAATGGGTCGCCGTTTCCCTTGGGGGCAGAATAGAACGCAGGAGCCTACGCCAGCACGCCGAAGAACGCGCCGATGATGCCCACGACCATGGTGGCAACGATCAGCACCATGGGATTGATCTTCTTGGACAGCAGCCAGTAGTACAGCCAGAAGGCGATCATGCCGAGCATGCCGGGCATGATGCCGTCCAGGATGTCCTGGAGGGTCTGGGCGTCGTCGCCCGAGCCGATGGCCACCGGGATGCTGGCCCAGAACATGTCCTTGCACATGGCGCCCACGACCATGACGCCCACGATGCCCACGCAGGTCATGATCTTCTGCATGAGGCCGGTCCTCTGGGCCTCGTCCAGGAAGCCCACGCCCAGCTCGTAGCCCTTGACGGCGCCCCAGATGCGCAGCGCGAAGCCGGGGACGTTGTAGATGAGCAGGAAGGCGATGGGGCCGAAGGGGTTGCCGGCCTGGCACAGGCTGATGCCCACCGCGGCGGCGACCACGCGCAGCGTCGACAGGAAGATGGAGTCGCCGATGCCCGACAGCGGGCCCATGAGGGCGGCCTTGACGTCGTTGACGCTCTCCGGCTCGATCTCGCCGCGGGCGACCTTCTCCTCCATGGCCATCGCGATGCCGCCCACGAACGGGGCGAACTGGACGGTGATGTTGAAGAACGCGCAGTGGCGGTGCAGGGCCTCGGCGTAGTCGTCGGGGCGGCCGGCGTAGATCTTCTTGAGCATGTTGGCGACCATCAGGCAGAAGGCGATGTTCATCTGCTTGTAGTAGGTCCAGGAGAACTCCATGCCCAGGGCGCCGGTGTTGACGGCGCTCTTGATGAGGTCGGAGCGCGTGATCTTGTTCTCGGGACTAGAAGTCATCGTCCTCATCCCCTTCCGCGGAGAGCTGGGGCTGGGCTCCGCCGAGTCCCAGCAGGTCGAACTTGTCGATGCCGATGATGATGGCGATCAGGGCGACGCCCAGGACGGGCACGTTGGCGTAGGAGCACAGCAGGAAGCCCAGGAAGTAGAAGGGCACGAGCTGCTTGGTGAGCACCAGGCGGCCGAGCATGGCGAAGCCCATGGCCGGCAGGATGTTGGCTGCAACGCCAAAGCCAGCAAGAACAAAGTCGGGGATAAAGTCGAGCACGCCCTGGATAGCGTCAGCACCCAGATAGAACGACAGCGAGCACAGCAGGAACGCCATGATGATGCCGGTTAAACCGATCAGGAAGTGCATCGCATAGACACCCTTAAGGTTGCCCTGGCCGGAGAAGACATCAGCGCGGTCAACCAGGATCGGCAGGGCGGCGTTGAGGATGTTCTTGATGGCAAGGCACAGCGTGGCGATGGGCATGGCAAGCGCGATGGCTGCCTCGGTGCTCTGGCCCAGCTGGATAGCGAAGGCGCAGGCGAGCACGCCGCCGATCGTCTCATCAGGCGGCACGTAGGCGCCGATGGAAATCGAGCCCATGAACAGCAGCTCCAGGCTCGCACCGATCGCGAGGCCGGACTGCAGGTCCCCCAGCACCAGACCCACGAGCGGGCACAGGACGATGGGGCGGAACGCATAGAGCGTACCGAGCTGGAAGTCGAACTTACCAAATGCGGCGATAAGTCCGATGAGGATTGCTTGGGTAAGCATACATCCCCCTTTCCTAATAGGACACTACGAAGATCTCAGACTCTTCGAATTCAAACGCCTAGAGCACGCTGGCGCAGTCAACCTTGGGGTCATCGGCCAGGGGTCGAATCTCGACCTCAACGCCACGATCCAGCATCTCGCGCACATCGGCTTCCTCGGCTGCGGTCAGGAAGATCTGACGAGAGACCTGACGAGCATCGGGGCGCTTCTCGTCCTTGGGCTTGGTGTTGCCCAGGTTGACCGACTTAATCTGCGGGCAGCCCTCAACAAGCTGCTTTGCCTCAGCGATAGTGGCGACGCAGATGATCATCTTGTACTTGTCGGTCACGCCCGAGTTGATAGCCTCGATGGCGTTCGCCATATCCTTGATGACGAGTTTGCAGCCGGCGGGCTTGCCCATCTTGAGCGTGGTCTTCCATACCGGGTCGTTGGCGACCTTGTCGCCCACGCAGAAGATGCAGTTGGAGCCGAGGCCCTGGACCCAAGAGACTGCGACCTGGCCATGAAGCAGACGATGGTCGACGCGAAGTAGCTGAATCATAATGTGACCCCCCAAAGGTCTTGTGCCGTCTTACGGCGTGTCAGTAGGCGCTGCGGATTAGAACTCTTCTTCCTCGTCGTCATCGACCAAAAGATCGTTGACAAACTTCACGCGCGTATCGTCCGCAGCGACGATGGCGCGAATCGTCTCCTCGACCGGCGCCGACTCATCGGAGAACAGCAGCTGGATGAGCAGCGGAAGGTTCATGTTGGTGACAAGGTAGGTGCGGGGACGCGTCTGGACGATCTTGGTGAACTCGTTGTTGACGCTGCCACCAAAGAGGTCGGTGCAGACGACGACATCATCGTCAGCAGACATGCCTGCCAGCAGTTTTTGGGCCTCCTCGGCCACGTCCATGCGATCATCGACAAACATTGAAAGGTCATGGACGTTGTCGCGAGCGCCCGAGAGCAGCTCAATGCTCTCCTTGATGCCGGTAGCGAAGTGCGCATGGCTGGCGATGATGTACTGTCTCATTCTGCGAATCCTTCCGTGACTGACGCGTCCCCGCGCTTGGCTTTAGTAGTCGAACTGGTGATAGTAGCGACGATACTTGAGGTTGTGCTTGGTGACCGTCTCGTAGTAGCGAGCCAGGCGGTCAGTCACGAGCACCGTCAGGATCCACGGGGAAACGATGACGCGGAAGTCGTCGTCAAGGCCGGGGATGGCGAACTCGGCGGTGTCGATGATGTTGATGTCGGTGTCGCCGGTGACGCCACGAGTCAGGAACGCGCGGACGCGCTCGTCGAGCTTGCGGTTCTCGTCCTCGCCCATGAACAGGAACACGGGGACGCCCGGCTCCACGAGCTCCAGGGTGCCGTG
>USFU01000080.1 GCA_900554135.1 uncultured Collinsella sp.
CCAAAGATCGCCAGGATAAAGCAGTTGAAACCAAAGATGACGCCCCAGATGGTCTTGCCCGTGTGGTTGGAGACCCATAACGCGATAAAGTCGGTGCCGCCGGTGGATGCGCCGGACTTAAGCGCGATGGCAGCGCCCAGACCCGAGACTACGCCGCCAAAAATGATGAGCATAATCTTGTCGCCCAAAAACGGTGCGAAGTGAAAGACGTTGAGGAACAGCGATGAGAGCACGACCTGCATCATCGAGAAGATGACGAAGCGCTTGCTAATGCCGCTCCAACATAGGAGCGCCACGGGGATGTTGAGCGCGAGCATACCGAGCGAGATGTCGATGTGAACGCCGCCGAGTGAGGTAACGCGATCGAGCAGGACCGCGACGCCGGTGAGGCCGCTCGGAAGCAGGTCGGCGGGTTGAATGAACGCCTGGATCAGAAATGTCTGGAGAACGGCGGAAATTGTGACCGCCACGGCGGTAATGGCACGGCGGACGATGGTGAGGCGGCCGAGCACGAGCACGCGGTCCGTGAGCTGATCGATGGCGTTCGCCACGCGGGCTCCTTTCGAAGGCAGATGTAGTTGTGAGGCGTGTCGGCGATTGTAGCACGGAGCGTGCGAGGGCGCTTCAATTCACCCTCCCTCGACAACCAAAACGGGACCAGCAACCCCCACGACCAAAGGCCCAAATTACAAGTGAGTAGACTTTACGCGACCTGCAGAGCACACCCAAAACCGCCACCCCTGTGACCTGCGGTTTTACTAGAGCAGATGCACTTTGTGCTCGGCCTGCGCCAAAAAGTCTACTCACTTAGCCCGAATCGAAGCCAAACGGATCAAAATAGAAACCAAATTGAGCCAATCCACCGCAAAAAACGTTTGAACCCGTGCTTCTCGCGGCGGATTGACACTACAAAGCGGCCAAAATGTCGGTCAAATTATCGATAACGGCATCGGCTCGCGATTGATCGAGGTTAACGCCCTCGTGCGGACGCAGCGCCAGGACGCGGGCGCCGGAGCGCTTGCCGGCCTCGATACCCAAAGGCGAATCCTCGATAACCAGGCACTCGGCGGGCTCCACACCCACCGCCTCCATGGCACGCAGGTAGATCTCGGGGTCGGGCTTAAACGCACTGCACTCGTGGCCGCTGATGGTGTAATCCAGCACATCGGCAATGCCAGCGATCTCCACCAGCTCGTCAATCAACTCGCGATAGGACGAGCTCGCGATGGCGCACTTCACGCCGCGCTCGTGCAGCTCACGCATCACCGGCTCCGTCTGCTCGTTGAGCAGCTCGGCATACGGAACGGGATGGTCCGGGCTATAGACCTGCTTGTACTCCACGCGCAGACGCTCGCGCAGCTCAACATCGTCGGGCACCAGCGCCTCCCAAATGGCGGGCTCGTTAGACCCCGAAAGATCGGGGATCTCGTCAAAGTGGAACCCCTTCTCTTCCATAAACGCCACGCGACGGCGGTTGTAGAACCACTCGGTATCGACCAGCACGCCGTCCATGTCAAACAGCACTGCCTTGATCATACGCATCTCCTCCCACCTGCCAAAAAGGGACAGGTTTATTTTGGTAGGTTTTACCTGGGGTTTTGCGGAGCGACAAACACGTCCTCCCCAGAGCAAAAAAGGGGATGGGGCGAAAACCCCATCCCCTCTCAATCAACCCGCAAGGTCTACTTACTTGTGATTAGTAGGAAAGCTTCCACATGTAGCGACGCATGGTCAGCGGGTGCTGACGGGCCTCGGCGATCTGGTTGCCGTACTCGCGCATAACGGCGAGGTGCAGCAGCGGGTTGAAGTAGGTGACGACGCTCGCGGGCACAGCGTCAGCCAGGCCGTAGTCCTTGGAGTCGATCAGAGCGACCTTGGCGCCCATGCGCTCAAGGAAGGTGAGGGCGCGGGCGTCCATCGGACGGGTAGCGCCATCGGACATGAAGAAGACGTAGGGCTTACCCTCGGTGGAAACCTCGAACGGGCCGTGGAAGTACTCGCCGGTGTTGTAGGCGGCGGCGTCGATCCACTGCATCTCGGTGAACAGGAAGGCTGCGTGAGAATAAGCCATCTTCTCGGAGGCACCGGAAGCCATGAAGTAGATCATCTTGTCGTCCTTGAAGTCCTCGGCGAACTTCTTGGCGAGCTTCTTGCAGTGCTGAGCGGCGTTCTCGCAGAGATCGAAGACGTTGGTGAGGCCGGTGATCATGTCCTCGTAGTGGTCATAGCCCTCGGTCTGCTGAAGGATCTCGAGAGCAAGAGCGATGGCATAGCCGGGCTTCTCGCACTTGGCAGCGTAGTTGGCGTGGAAGCCGTGAACGATGACGTGGTCGGCGTCGACGGTCAGAGCGGAGCCAGCCTTGTTGGTGAGGGAGACGACCGGGCAGTTGTGCTTCTTGGCGGTCTTGTTGGCCTCGACGGTCTCGGGCGTGGAGCCACCGAGGGAGCAGGTGATCACGAAGGTGTGCTCGTTGACCCAGGAAGGCGTGTCGTAGTTGAACTCGTTAGCGGTGAAGATCTGAACGTTCAGCTTGTCCGTGTTGTTGGCCAGGAAGTACTTGGCGGGGTAAAGGTCGGACATGGAGGCACCGCAGCCGACGAAGGCGACGCTGTGGATCTCGTGGTTGGACAGGACGTCAGCGACGATCTGCTTAGGGAGGTTAAGGTCGATCTCGTACATCTGACACATTCCTTTCGATTATTGCGGCGCCACTTTGCCGGACGCACGCAGGGTTACCGTGATTTGGACCGAGTCGCCGGCCCGTTGAGGATGTGACAAAGGAGCTGTCCCTTTGACACATTTAGGGATGGAAGCCTGCCTGGGGTATGGGATGCCAGGCAGGCCCCCGGGGGAAAGCGGTTAGACGCTTGGTCGCGACTAGGCCAGGATGCCGGCCGCGGAGAGGGCGATGCCGCCCACGATGGCGATCACGAGAAGCCAACCGGTGTTGACGTTCTTCTTGATGAGCCAGTACATAAGACCGGTGAGGCCAAGGGAGATCATCTGAGGCATCATGCCGTCCAGGATGTCCTGGATAACGACGGTGCCCTCAGCGAACTGCAGCGGGGTGGTGGCGCCGATCAGCGTAGCGATCATGCCGCCCACGGACATAAGACCCACGATGCCGCAGACATACATGAGCTTCTCCATGAGGTCGCCGCCCTGGAGCTTGCTCAGGTACTCGTGGCCACCCTGGTAGCCGATCTTGGCGGCGAACCAAGTGATCAGCACGGAGGGGACGATGGAGATGAGCATGGCCAGGATCGGGCCCATGATGGAGCCCTGCTGAGCCAGCTGAACACCCAGACCAAAGGCGATAACGCGGATGGTGCCCTGGAAGAAGGAGTCACCGATGCCGGAAAGCGGACCCATGAGGGAGGTCTTGACCGCGTTGATCGAATCGGGATCGAAGTTCTCGGGATCCCTGGCGTACTCCTCCTCCATGGAGGCGGCGAGGCCCAGGACGAAAGCGCTCGTCTGCGGGGTGCAGTTGTAGAACGCCATGTGACGGTGGTAAGCCTCTTTCTTAGCAGCGAGCTGCTTGGGGTCGGACTCATCCGGATAGAGGCGATCGAGCGTGGGAACCATGCCGTAGAGGAAGCCCATGTTCATCTGACGCTCGTAGTTCCAAGAGGCCTGGATGGCCCAGGAGCGCCAGAAGAACTGGCTGACCTTCTTGTTCAGGGACACGTCCTTGGTTGCGGTTGCCATAGTGTGTTCCTCCTTAGTCTTCGTCGTCTTCGAGCGGATCGTAGTCGGAATCGACACCGGCGGCTGCATGGGAACCGTTGAACTTGAAGCCCATGAAGACGATAGCCAGGCACACACCGATCAGAGCGACCGCGATGACGGACAGGTTGAGGTAGGCGGCGAGCAGGAAGCCGATGAACAGGAACGGAGTCATACCCTTCTTGATCATCATGGTGAGCAGCAGGGCAAGACCGTAGGCGGTCATGATCTTGGTCGAGACATTCAGACCAGTGGACAGCCACTCGGGAACCATGTTGACGATGGCCTGGACCAGGTCGGTACCGACAAAGACGGCCAGGAAGATCGGCAGGAAGTACATGATGGCATACAGACCGGAGCCGGCGCAGATGTGCATACGGTAGGCGGTCTTGAACTTACCGTTATCGATCGCGTTATCGGCCACATGGGTGAGGGCGGCGATGATCGAACGGAACACGATGCCGAGGAGCTGACCCAGGACGGCGACCGGGATGGCGATCGTCATGGCGGTCTCGGCGGAAGCATCGGTCAGGCACGCAAAGGCAGCGGCCACGATGCCGCCCAGGACCATATCGGGCGGAACGGCGGCGCCGACCTGCACCAGGCCCATGGACACGAGCTCGACGGCGGCACCGACGGCAAGGCCGGTGGGCACATCGCCCAGCAGCAGACCGACGAGCGTAGCGCCAACGAGGGGCTGCTCGAAGTTAAGACGACCGAGCAGGCGGGAGTCCCACATGCAGAACACGCCGACGAGGCCGACGAGCACCGCACTGATGAACGTATTCATACCCTTCTCCTTTCAGTCAGGCAAATGCCTGGTTGATTACAGCTTGGCGTCGATGTCGACGCTCTGATACGTAGGGGTCTGCTGGACGTAGAGCTTGATGCCCATGTCGAGCAGCTGGTTGACGTCGGCCTTCTGGGTGGCGTCGAAGAAGACGGAGCTGTCCTTGCCGCCGACCTGCTCGGCACCGTCGTGGTTGGCGGTGGCGCCCAGGTTGATGGCGTCGAGCTTGTAGCCCTGGCAGAACTGCAGCATCTCGGCCGTGTTGCCAAAGACGAACATGACGCGCTCGCCGAGGGTGTTGAGCTTGTCCATCTTGGCAAGGGCACGCTCAACGGTGAAGACGTTCAGGCGCACGCCCTGGGGCTTGGCCAGCTTAAGAGCGCCCTTCTTGATGTCATCGTTGGCGGCAGCGTTGTCGACGACGATGATGCGCTCGGCCTGAACCTTGGTGGTCCAGGTAAAGACGACCTGGCCGTGCAGCAGACGGTAGTCAAGACGTGCGAGGACGATCTTGGCGGGACCGGAGCTGTGACGGGGCGCCTTAGCCTTCTTGGCGGGAGCCGCAGCAACCTCGACCGGTGCGTTGGGGTTGGTCAGACCGGTGCGGGCCTCGTTGATGAGGGCCGCGAGCTCGGCGCCCTTGACGGGGGCGGGGCTCATAGCGAGCGTGAGCGCCAGCGGGATGTTGAAACCGCTGACAACCGTGAACTTCGTGCCGTTCTTGGAAAGCTCGACCATGTTGTTGTTAACCGAGCTGCCGAGCATATCTGTCAGCACATAGACGGTGTCGTCCGCGTTGAACGTGGCGATCATGGCGTCCACCTTATTGGTGATGGGCTCCTTGTCGTCACGAGCAAGCGACACGACGTGGACGTTCGACACGTCGCCGAGAACCATCTCGAGCGTGTCTTTGGCGCCTGCGGCCAGGCCGCCATGAGATGCGAGAATGATCTGATTCATCTTGCCTCCTCCTTTTCGTTATGGTCATTATAACGTCTTATACGTTGCTTATATTGCTAATTAGTATAAAGACCGTTCGCGGGTGAAAATCGACCGTTGACGGGTTTAACGTACTTGAAACGTTGGGGCTAGGTAGGCCGGCGCTGGCTGGATAACCCCAGGTCGGATGCCGCGCGCAATCTCCTATCGCACAAAGTACCAGGGGCTTTCCTGCACGGTGGGCTCCAGCGCGATGCCGGTGCGCTCCTTAAACAGATCCATGTCCTGCGATTTTTCGGTCCACCACGCATTGGGCTTAAAGGTCATGCTCTCAATGACATGACCGACAAACACACTGTTGCGCAGCTTGGAGAAGTCGGTGTTCATAATCAGGATGGACGCGAGCACCAGCACGATGCCCAGGACTTTGATCGCGCCGGCGGGCTCGGCGTAGACACCAATGCCCACCAGTACGGTGACGACCGTCTCGAAAGACATTACGACGGGAACTTTCGATGTCTCGAGCCCCATGGACAGACCCTGCATATATAAGATATAAGCCACGGCCGTGGGGATGAGTCCAAAGCCAAGGAACAGCAGCAGCAGCTGTGGCGACATTGCCGCGGCGACATCCGGCCACGGAGCCGCGATAGCTGCCATAACCGCACCGCCAAAAACAAAACCCCAAAACGTGACAGCCAGCGGGTGGACCGTCTTGGTTGCTATTCGGCTAAACACCGCGAGCGACGCACCACAAAGGCCTGCAATCACACCCGACGTGACGCCCCAAACCGAAAAATGAAAACCGGAAAGGTCGCCATTGGTCACTGCAAGCACGCAGCCAACGATGTTAAAGACAATGGCAACGAGCTTGTTGGGGGTCACGTCCTCGCGATAAAGCACGCGGCCGAGCATGACGCCAAACACCGGCGAGGTGTAGAGCAGCACCGAGGCCGTGGACATGCCCACCTCGCCCATGCACTCGTAATAGCAGGTGTTGGCGGCGGCCAAACCGACGATACCGACAAGCGCGCAGGGAACAAGCTCTTTAGGGCTCGCCTTGAACAGGACCAGCGGACCCTGAGCCACAGTAGACCCCTCACCCGGACGGCAGCCCATAAACATCAGGACCGGCGCCAAGATAAGCGCTCCGACCAACAAGCGAAAGGCCGCCATGCTCTGGGACGAAACGCCCATGGCCGAGATGCCGTTTACAAAGATTCCGATGCTGCCCCACATAAGCGCGGCGACCAGCACCAGCACATAGCCCAGATTGCTTTTCTTCAACGCAGCCTCCTCGGTATTGTTTCCAATATGTTTCACACTACGTTATAGTCGTTATATACATTTTTCAAGACACAAATCGGCGAACGAGGAAATGATTCCCAGGAGTGTCCCCAAGTGCCGGCACAAAAGGAACGTCCCCAAGTGCCAATCACGGCAACGCCGACGTTTTGGCAATGTCAGCGAGCGCCCGTCATTTGAGCCAAGGTGCCGTGAAATGAAAAGGCGCTGACCTTCTGGTCGCGCCTTTGAAATTGAACGGCAGATTGGCCAAATGCCGGGTGCGCAGCGTCGGCCGGTCCGCCGTTCGGTAGAACGGCGGAACCAATATCCCCTAGTAGTCCAGCTTCCACATGTAGCGGCGCGTCATGTAGTCCTTGTGGGTGACTGCAGAGAGTGCACGCATGTACACGTTGTTGAGGATCGGGGCAAAGATCAGGTGGTTGAAGTACTCGCTCACGCTGTCCTTGATGTCGTTGAGGCCGAGCTCCTTGGCGTCGAGCTGATAGACGCGCTCGCCACCGTACTGGTTGACGAAGCGGATGCCGCGCTCGTCGTTGCAGCGGCTGCGGCCGACGCTGATGAGCTGGAACAGCGAGGTGCGCTTGTCCAGGAT
>USFU01000081.1 GCA_900554135.1 uncultured Collinsella sp.
TAGAGGGCGAGCGAGCCGATCAGGCCGATGTTGGGGCCTTCGGGGGTCTCGATCGGGCACATGCGGCTGTAGTGCGAATTGTGAACGTCGCGGACGGCCGTCGGCACGTTGGTGCGGCGGCTGGAGCCGGACTTGTGGCCGGCAAGACCACCAGGGCCGAGTGCGGACAGACGGCGCTTATGGGTCAGACCGGTCAGGGGGTTCGCCTGGTCCATGAACTGCGAGAGCTGCGAGGAACCGAAGAACTCCTTGATGGAGGCCACGATCGGGCGGATGTTGATGAGCGACTGCGGGGTGATCTCGTCGATGTCCTGGGAGCTCATGCGCTCACGGACGACGCGCTCCATACGGCTCATGCCGATACGGAACTGGTTGGCGACGAGCTCGCCGACGGTACGGATGCGGCGGTTGCCGAAGTGGTCGATGTCGTCGACCTTGAAACCCTGCTCGCCGGCAGCGAGGGATAGCAGGTAGCGCAGCGTCGCAACGATATCCTCGTCGGTGAGCACCGTGACCTCTTCCTCGGTGGTGAGGTTGAGCTTCTTGTTGACCTTGTAACGACCGACGCGGGCCAGATCGTAGCGCTGCGGGTTAAAGAGCAGGCCCTCGAGCAAGCTGCGGGAAGCGTCCACGGTGGGAGGCTCGCCCGGGCGCAGGCGACGGTAGATCTCGATGAGGGCGTCCTCGCGAGTGAGAGCGGTGTCGCGCTCCAGGGTGCGCTTGATCACATCGGAGTTGCCGAGCAGCTCGATGATGTCGTCGTTGGTGACGGCGATGCCAAGGGCGCGCAGGAACATCGTGGCGCTCTGCTTGCGCTTACGGTCGATGGAGACCATGAGCTGGTCGCGCTTGTCGACCTCAAACTCAAGCCAGGCACCGCGGGACGGGATGATCTGGGCCTTGTAGATCTGCTTGCCCGAATCCATCTCGGAGCTGTAGTACACGCCCGGGGAGCGGACGAGCTGCGAGACGACGATACGCTCGGTACCGTTGATGATGAAGGTGCCCTGATCGGTCATCATGGGGAAGTCGCCCATGAAGACGAGCTGCTCCTTGATCTCGCCGGTCTCCTTGTTGGTGAGACGGACGTCGGTCAGAAGCGGAGCCTGATACGTCATGTCCTTCTCGCGGCACTCCTCGACGGTGTGCGCGGGGTCGCCGAACTGATGCTCGCCGAAGGTAACCTCGAGAACATGGTTCTGGCTCTGGATGGGGCTGGATTCCTTGAACGCCTCACGAAGACCCTCGTCCTTAAAACGCTCAAAGGATTCCCTTTGAACAGAGATAAGGTTGGGGAGCTCCATGGCCTCCGGGATTTTCCCGAAGCTGACGCGCTTGCGCTCAGTGGCAGTGTATGCGTAGGTCACCAGGTTTTTCCTCCTTCACGGAAATGCTCGGTGGGTTGGCGAGGCATAGCTTCGCCAGTTATCGCAACCTAATAGTTTATCAGGTACCGACCGTTGGGCAAGAAAAGCCTTGACGCGATTGAGTTTTTGGAGTAGCAAAGTTTTTCGACAGAAAAGGTGCAGGTAGATAGGTATGTACCGAACATCTGTTCATATATTTTCTGTGAACAGTTCTGCTGATGCGGGCTGCCGACGACGGAATGGCGGCGAGGATTGATCAGGCGGAAGCTGCGTCCCGTTTTGAGGCCCCAAACTGGGTCACAGTTTCCGATTGAGTCCTGTTTGGGAAACCGCATCCCGTTCTGAGCCGAAATTCCGGGTCGCAGTTTCCGCTAGGGGCCCTAACCGGAAAGCGCGTCCCAGAATTCGATCAAATTGTGGGTCGCACTTTCCGGAGCCACGATTGCAGCCCGAACAAAAAAACGGGCACGAACCGAGGTCCACGCCCGTAAATGTCGATGCCCGAAGGCTTACTTGCGCATCAAGCCGCCGCGCTCGTCGATGGCGTCCCAGAAGGCGCTGGCAAAGCGAGGGTCGCTTGCGGCCATGAGGGCGTTGGTGGCCATCCAGCCAGACGGGGTACCAGTGTCGTAGCCCGAGAGCGGATCGATGACGACAGCGTACATGGCCTCGCGGTCGAGCGAACGTGCCATGGCGTCGGTCAGCTGAATCTCGCCGCCCTTACCGGCCTGCTGATCGGCCAGCAGGTCCATGACCAGCGGGCTCAGCAGGTAGCGACCGACGATGTACAGGTTGGACGGAGCCGCCTCGGGAGCGGGCTTCTCGACCAGACCGCCGATGCGCCAGACAGCGCCCGGCTCGGCATCGGCAACGCCCTCGGCGCCCTCGAGCGAACCGACGCGCTCGCCGGCGATAACGCCGTAGCGGCTGACTTCCTCGGGCGAGCAAGCAGCGACGGCGATAACCGAAGCGCCACCGTGCTCCTTGGAAACGGCGAGCATCTTGTCGCAGATATCGCGGTTAGGCACAACGTAGTCGCCCAGAAGAACCAGGAAGTTCTCCCCTGCCACGGCGTCGGCAGCAGAGCGAATAGCATGGCCGAGGCCCTTGGGCTCGTACTGATAACGGAAGTCGACCGGCATACCGCCAGCGTGGGCGACAGCATCGGCATAGGCGTTCTTGCCGCGCTCGCGCAGCAGGTTCTCGAGCGAGCGATCAGGCTGGAAGTAGTTCAGTAGCTCGGGCTTACCGGGAGAAGTAACGATGATGGCATCGTCGACCTCCTCGGGCTCGAGCGCCTCCTCGACGACGTACTGAATGACGGGCTTGTCGAGCACCGGCAGCATCTCTTTGGGCGTGCACTTGGTGCCAGGCAGAAAACGCGTGCCAAGACCGGCGGCGGGGATGATTGCCTTCATGTTATTCAAAGATCCTTTCGCAGGCGCAAAAGCGCCCCATGCGTGCGGCACACAGCCGCAGACCAAATTGCGATACCCAAGCATCTTACCGCTGGAACTATATGTCGCTACAAGGCAGAGACAATTCTTCAGCAGGTCAACGCAAATTATTGCTCGAATGGTGCAATTTTATTGCCCAACGGCAGGGCACCCGATACGACGCAAATCACAGAACATGGCAGTTTGAGCAACCGATGCCGAGGGACCGAAAAACAAAAAAGACGGGGCTCGCAATGCGAACCCCGTCTGCAAAGAAATCTGGCGAGAAAGCCTGATTACTTGAGGGTGACAGCAGCGCCAGCAGCCTCGAGCTTCTCCTTGGCAGCCTCGGCGTCCTCCTTCTTGGCACCCTCGAGAACAGCCTTGGGAGCGCCCTCGACGACCTCCTTGGCCTCCTTCAGGCCAAGGTTGGTGAGCTCACGGACGGCCTTGATGACCTGGATCTTGTTGTCGCCGAAGCCCTCGAGCACGACGTCAAACTCGGTCTTCTCCTCGGCCTCAGCAGCGCCAGCAGCGGGAGCGGCGACAACAGCGGCAGGAGCGGCGGCGGAAACGCCGAAGGTGTCCTCGATAGCCTTGACGAGCTCGGAAGCCTCGAGAAGGGTCATTTCCTTAAGAGCATCGATGATCTCATCGGTGGTAAGCTTAGCCATTTCTAAGTCCTTTCGGTTTCCGTGCGGATGCACGGAGATCAGTTAAAACACGGCGCGAATGCGCCAGGGGTGCGGCGTTGCCGCCGCGGGTGAAAACAGCGACTAAGCTGCCTTCTGCTCGGAGACCTGCTGGATCGAACGAGCGAGACCAGAGGAAACGCCGTTGACGCAGACAGCGATGTCGCGAGCGAAACCGGAGATGAGACCGGCGATCTGGCCGAGAAGCTGATCCTTGGTGGGCAGCTCGGCGATAGCCTTAACGTCATCAGCGGAAACGGCCTTGCCGTCGGAGATACCGCCCTTGATCTCAAGGACGCCCTTGGACTGAGCGGAGAAGTCCTTAAGGGCCTTAGCGGCCTCGACCGGCTCGGACTCGTAGAACACATAAGCGACGGGGCCGGCGAGGATCTCGTCGAGCTCGGGCTGCTCCTGGTTCTTGAGAGCGATCTTGACCAGGTTGTTCTTGTAGACCTTCATCTCGGCGCCGCACTCGCGAAGCTGATGACGCAGCTCCTGAGCCTGCTTAACCGTCAGACCGTTGTAGTTGACGACGAACAGACCGGCGTTCTCGGCGATACGGGACTCGATCTCTGCAACCTTGTCGATTTTGTACTGCTGGGGCATGAATTACACCTCCTCGAATTCTTTCCGGGCACGGTCCGCCACAAGGACGTGACGGGGGCATGTCCAAAAAGAAAGCCCCCGCGCTGCATGAGCGACGGGGGCGAGAAGACATATCTACTCGACCACCTCGGCTGGCGGGAAGTCCCATTAAGCTCGCGGGCGATGCCCGTTTGCACCGGCTGTCTCTGGCAGCGGATTCGTGCGTGAACCGAAAGTATTATGGCGGGGACCCCGGCGTCGGTCAACGGGCGCGAGGATTCGCACACAAACCCTGCATACGCTCCGGCCGGGAGGGGCAGGGCGAGTTTTCCGCTCGGTCAGGTCCTGGGCTCGCACGAAGGCCACATTAAGTGGCCTTCGGCTCGTGCGGAATCTACGGAAAACTCGCCCTGCCCCTCCCGGCCGGAGCTACGTTACCTTTGCTGCGAATCCTCGTGTCCGTTGGTCGGCGCGCCCCACTCATAATGCTTGGGTCGGTGGGCTGATGTTTCTATCCCTTTGGGCTACAGGGTTGAGAGGAAGGTGGATAGGCGGCGGAGGCCTTCGTCCAGGTTTTCGTCGGAGACGCAGTAGCTGAGGCGGATGTGGCCTTCGGTTCCGAAGCAGTTTCCGGGGACTAGGGCTACGTTTGCCTCTTTGATAGCTTTGATGCAGAAGTCTTCGCTTGTTAGGCCGAATTGTTTGATGCTGGGGAAGGCGTAGAAGGCGCCTGCCGGTTCCACTACGTCGAGGCCCATGGCGTCTAAGGCTGCGAGTACGCGTTCGCGACGGGCTCGGTAGACTTCGAGCATGGGAGTTGGGTCGACGGTGAGGGCTCGGGCTGCAGCGTCCATCTCAAATGAAACGGCGCTCGATACTAAGTACTGGTGGGCCTTTGCGATCTCGGCGATGACGGGGGCTGCGGCTACGAGCCAGCCCAGGCGCCAGCCGGTCATGGCCCAGGGCTTGGAGAAGCTCTCGATGACCACCGTCTGGTCGCGCAGCTCCGGGTGGCGCTGGGCAAAGCGCTCGTAGCCATTCACATAGACCAGACGGTTGTATACGTCGTCGCAGACTACGTATATGCCCGCCTGCTCTGCCACGCGCGCCACGGCGTCGAGCGATGCCGTGTCGAGGATGCAACCTGTGGGATTGTTGGGCGAGCAGATGACGATGGCCTTGGTCGCCGGCGTCATGCAGGCACGAAGCGCCTCCTCATCGATCTGGAATTGCGTAGGCTCCGTATCCAAATAGACCGCTTTGGCGTGGTTGGCCACGACGATGCTCTCGTACAGGCCAAAAGCCGGCGTAGGGATGATGACCTCGTCGCCGGGGTTGAGCATAGCCATGAATGTTGCCGACAGGGCCTCGGTCGCACCGTCGGTCAGAATGACCTCGTCGGCCGCAAACGTAAGGCCCGCGTCCCCCATGTAGGCAGACAGCGCCTCGCGCAGGGCGGGACGGCCGTTGTTAGGCGGATAGTGCGTGTCGCCGCGGTCCAGCGATGCAGTCACCTCGGCACTAATCACATCGGGCGTGGGAAAATCGGGCTCGCCGAGCGCAAGCGCAATGCATCCCGGATGCTGAGCAGCGAGCGCGTTGATTCGGCGGATGCCGGAGGGCTTGAGCGTGGCAAGCGAAGTATTCATGGGCAGGCGCATGGCGTTCCTTTCGTAAGGGTTGCACTAGGATAGCGCGGCTAGGCGCCGCCAGACGGTGTAACCTAAACGGAAACCAACCGGAAAGGAGGCGGCATGGAGACGACCGCACGCGGCGATGTACCAAAAACGCTGCAAACCATTGCGTATATCAGCATTCCCAATAGCTCCGATCTTGAGTTTTTGCTCTGGGACCTGCAAGATGCCATCGCGGCCTATGCCCGGCTTTCCGACACCGTACTTCCCCACCCGGTTGACTTGAAGGCGGATGATGCCGGTGCAGTCGATGGCATGGTGCTCGCTGTTGATGATGCATTTGACGATGAGGCTATGATCGCTGTCGAGCAGATACTCGATCGCCTTGGAAATACAGAGACACGCATCTATGTCGTCGTCCAGGCCGCGTCCAAAAACAACAAGCAGGCGGACGAAGTTCTCGACCGCCTGTATCGGGCATGTCTTCTACGTGACCTGGCGTGGTGCCATGGCATTGTCGCCTGCACCGGCAGCGGCATTGCGGCTCTTCGCCACTCCCCGCGTATGGGCCTCTTGCGTCGGCCATTTTCGGAAGCGATGGATAAGCTTGTGGGCGCTGTGCGCATGGGCTGCTCCATTGAGCATGCGCAGCTGCTTGGCGGTGGCAATGCCGGTAGCGTCGATGCCGACGGCATGGTGCGCGTCAAGCCCGCGCTGCCCGCACCGATCTGGCATGCCATCATGAAACGCCTTGGCACCCGCGCCCAATCAGATATCTAAATTACAGAGCGCCCCAGTCAACGGCCTCGCGCCAGCGCTCGACAAGGCGTTCCAGGCGCCATGCCGCATTGGCGGGACTAGTCGACGGCAGAACGATGGCCGACAGCCCCGTGCGTTCTTGTAGATAGCGCTTGTAGAGCCGACCAGCTGTACCACCGTTGCATATCACCTGCTCAATGGGAGCTGCGTCGGTAATGCGCTCGACATGCGCCGGAACGACGTTTTTGATGCTGGCGTCACTCGAACCCTTAATGTCGCAGCTCTCGATCACGTCCCACAGGGCCACGCCGCCGTTCAGCAGCATAGCCCGCTTGGCGGCAATCGAGGCATCGAGCGTCGCGGGCTCGCCGCTCGCCAAAGAGTCTCCCTCGTTGGGCGGCACGGGCGCACCAAGGCACGCGGCCATCACGCGCCAAAAGCGGTTCTGCGGATTGCCATAGTAGAAGGCATTGGCACGCGAGAGCACCGAGGGAAACGACCCCAGCACCAAAACGCGCGAGCGCTCGTCAAACACGGGCTCAAACCCATGCTCAATATGCTGATAGCCCTCGTCCGGCGCAGTCATGAATTAGGCCCTCAGCAGATAGCGCACCTCATAGGGCGCAAGTTCAAGGGAGCCCGGAAGCTCGACCGTGGGCGTATCGTCAGCAAGCAGGTCGACGAAGGAGCCGTTGAGTTCGCCGGCTCCAAAGGTATAGGGCTCGTTCACGGCATTGACCGCCACGAGCACCGTCGCATTGTCGCAGGCGCGCTCAAACAGCAGTTGCTTGTTCTGGATCACCACGTTGCGATAGGCACCGTAGTTGAGGGCACGGGCCGCTGCGTCGTTTGCCGAGCGCAG
>USFU01000082.1 GCA_900554135.1 uncultured Collinsella sp.
TCCAACAGGGCCGCGCCGCTTACCGCGCGGGTGATTTTTCCGCTGCAGCCCAGATGCTTGGGGCGGCAAAGACTCCCGATGAGATTATGGGCGAGTCCGATCACCTCCGCGGCAACGCCTTGATGCACCTGGGCATGTATGCCGAGGCCGCTGAGGCCTATGCCGCCGCCCTCAACGACGGCACCTACGGCAAGCGCGGCGCGCTGCTCACCAACCGCGGCAAGGCGCTCGCCGCCGTGGGCGACTACACGACGGCCGCCCAGGCGTTCTCTGCCGCTACGCAGGATGCTTCCTACGCCACGCCGTTCAAGGCCTATCTGGGCCTGGGTAACGCACTGTTCCAGTCGGGCGACTATGCCAACGCGGGTACCGCCTTCCGTCAGGCCGCCATCGACGGCGCCAATCCGGCCCCTGCCGCCGCACTAGGCGAGCTCGGTCGTTGCTTCATTAAGCTCGGTCGTCCGGCGGATGCCGTGGAGACCTACCGCACGGCTATCGACTTTGCCGGCCCCCGCGACGACACACGTGCGCTCAACGCCGGCATGGGTCAGGCGCTTTCTGCCGCCGGCCGTCCCTCCGACGCACTCGACGCCTTTAACGCCGCTACTGCCGATGGCATCTACCAGCTCACCTCCGAGCAGGCCGATGAGCTTGCCCGCGTGCACGATTCGCTTGCCGCGCTGTCTGCCCAGACGGCTATGGCCACGGCTCCGGCGCCCGCGATGGACGCTCCTGCCGTCGATCCGCTCGATCCTACGGGCGCGACCGGTCAGTTTATGCCCGATCCCTCGGACACCGGCTTCTTTACGCTGTCCGAGTCCGAGATGGTCCAGCAGGACCGTCAGGATCGTAAGCAGGCCAAGGTCCGTCGTCGCCATCGCCACACGGGTCTCAAAGTCTTCATCGTGCTGCTTCTGCTTATTTTGATCGCCGCGGGCGGTCTGGGCTTTGCCTACACGCGCGGCTTTGGCTTCCCGTCTCAGGAGTCTGTCGTTACCGATCTGTTCCAGGCTGCCGGCGACGGTGACACCGCAAAGGCCGAGTCTTGCCTGGCATCGAGCCTGTCCGAGGACGCTAAGTCGATGATCATCTCCTCGATTCCGCAGGGTGCCACCGTGTCCGTCGAGGGCATGGATCAGTCCATGACCGAGACGACCGCTAAGGTGAAGGCATCGCTGTCCAAGGGCGGCGAGCAGGAGTACACCGTCAAATTCGTGCGCTCCGACAACCATATCGGCTGGGCCGTTTCCTCGCTCGATATGGATTTCTCGGCTGCTGACAACCAGTAGTGACCTTATGGGATTTAGCTTTGCCCGGCGCTTCACCGCAAGTGAGGTGCCGGGCTTGCGCTAGTATGATGAGCTAGTAGTTTTCCAGCAATCATCCAACACATCAGGAGTTGCGTTGTTTTCTTTGATGGATATGTTCTTCGGTAGCTATGCGGGCGATCTTGCCATCGACCTCGGCACCGCAAATACGCTTGTCTCCGTGCGCGGCAAGGGCATCGTCATTCGCGAGCCCTCTGTAGTCGCCATCGACAAGAACGACGAGCGCATCCTAGCGGTCGGTATCGAGGCAAAGCGCATGCTCGGCCGTACGCCCGGCAACATCGTGGCCGTTCGTCCCCTCAAGGACGGCGTTATCGCCGACTTCGATGTTACCGAGGCAATGCTGCGCTACTTTATCGACAAGGCGTCCGAGAAGCGCTATCCGTGGACTCCGCGTCCGCGCGTCGTCGTCTGTGTTCCCTCCGGCGTCACGTCGGTCGAGAAGCGCGCCGTCTTTGAGGCCACGATTCAGGCCGGCGCTCGCCAGGCCTATTTGATCGAGGAGCCCATGGCGGCTGCCATCGGTGCCGACCTGCCCGTCGAGGAGCCCACCGGCTCCATGGTCATCGATATCGGCGGCGGTACCACCGAGGTCGCCGTTATCGCCATGGGCGGCATCGTCGTCTCGCAGTCCATCCGCATTGCCGGCGACGAGTTCGATCAGGCTATCCTCACGCACGTCCGCGATGCCTATAACCTGGCTATCGGCGAGCGTACGGCAGAGGATATTAAGATCAAGGTCGGCTCTGCCGTGCCGCTCAAGGACGAGCTCGATGTCGAGGTTAACGGCCGCGACGTAATCACGGGTCTGCCCAAGACCGTGCGCATCGAGAGCGAGGAGATCCGTCGCGCGCTCAACAAGCCGCTCGACGAGATGGCAAAGGCCGTCAAGGACGCGCTCGACGCCACGCCACCCGATCTTGCCTCCGACCTCATGTATTACGGCATTTTGCTGACCGGTGGCGGCGCGCTGCTGCGCGGTCTCGACGTGCGCCTGCGCGACGAGACCGGCGTTTCGGTCAACGTCAGCCCCACGGCACTCGACAACGTCGTAAACGGCTGTGCCCGCGTGCTCGAGGCCAACGCGTTTGACGGCGGCTTCGTCCAGACCAATGCTTAATTTCCAAAAGGTGGATTCCATTTGGCACGATCTTCGGGTTTCTCCACAAATCTGAATACCAAGCGACAATCAACGGGTATGCGCCCGTTGATTGTTTTCAGCCTGATTTCGGTGTTGCTGCTCACGTTTTACATCCGCGAGGGCCAGGCTGGACCGATTCATGCCGTCCGTTCGGGCGTGACGACGATCACCTCGCCGGTACGCTTTGTGGGCTCGGCCGTGGCGGCGCCGTTCAATGCGATCGGCAACGTGTTCTCCAACCTCACGGCGTCGCAGGAGACGCTCGACGAGCTCAAAAAGCAAAACGAGGACCTGACCTCAAAGGTTGCTGAGCTTTCCGAGGCCCAGAAGACCGCCGAGCGCTTGGAGGGTCTGGTCGGTCTGCAGTCCACCTACAACCTCAAGTCGACCGCGGCCCGTATCGTCGGCGCCTCGGGCGATGCCTGGACTTCGACCGTAACCATCGATAAGGGTTCTGCCGACGGGCTTTCCATTAACATGCCCGTGACGAGCTCGGCCGGTGTTATCGGCCAGATTATCGAGGTTTCGGCCAAGACGTCGACCGTGCGCCTGATCGGCGACGAGAACTCGGGCGTGTCCGCCATGGTGCAGGACACGCGCGCCCAGGGCATGCTGCAGGGTCAGGCTGACGGCACGCTGCGTCTTGAGTACGTGAGCGTCGACTCCGATGTTAAGGTTGGCGATATCATCGTGACCTCGGGCATCGGCGGTGTGTTCCCCAAGGGCCTTCCGCTCGGCACCGTCTCGTCGGTTGAGAAATCGGCAAACGACGTGTACTACACCATTGTGGTGCGCGCTCAGACGACGGCCGAGAACAACGAGGAAGTGCTGGTCATCACCTCGCTGACCGACGAACAGTCGGCCTCGGATGAGGACGTGAGCACAGCCAACAGCACGCCGCAGGGAACGTCGCGCGATGCTGCGACCAAGACGAAGGACGAGAGCTCGGATGACAGTTCCGACACGTCCGAGACGACCGATTCCGGCTCGAGCGAATAGGGGGCATGTCCATGGATCTACACGAGCAGGGGATGAGCTCCCGCACGTTTGTGATCGCCGCCATCGTGTGCGTGCTGCTGCAGGCAGGCCTGGCACCGCAGATCTCCATTGCGGGCGGTCGCGTCAACTTCATGATTATCCTGGTGTGCCTAAGCGTGTTCTCGGGCGACCCGACCCGTGCCGTCGTGTGCGGTTTTTGCAGCGGCTTGTTTTATGACCTGTCCGCTGCCGTTCCGGTGGGCGTTATGTCGCTCCTGCTGACCGTGGGTTCTTTTGCCCTGGTGCACAGCGCTGTCGGTCAGACGGGCGGTACCCCGAGTGCGCGCGGCATCACTGTGGGCGCCTTCGCGCTCGTCATTAATGTGATCTACAGCATCATCTTGCTGTTTATGGGTTTGGAGACGAGCTTTGTCGTGGCGATCTTCGGCCATGCGCTGCCGTCCTCGATCCTGACGGGTCTGGTTGCCATTCCGTTTTTGATGTCCGGCGTCGTGCCGCAGTCCGGCTATGGATTCTCCGCACGTGGCGGACGCCAGACGGGTATGCGCTTTAAGCCCAAGACCCGCAAGCTCAAATAGGGGAGGCCCGTAGATGTCTTCCCAGTTGACGGTTATTATCGCCGGTATCGTACTGGTTGTGGCCATCGTGGTCGCGCTGGTCATCATGCGTCGTGGCGATTCCCGTTTTACCTACGATACACAGCATGGAACGGCCCCGCGCGCCACCGAGGGCGAGGGCAATACCGCGGCGACCGCCTTTAAGGGCCGCTTTTCCATCCTCACCACGGGTGTGGGCGCGATGTTCGCGGCGCTTGCCGTCAAGCTGTGGGGCATGCAGATGGTCTCGTCGGACTATTACGAAAAGCAGGCTAATAGCAATCAGACGCGCACCGTTACCACACCCGCTGTGCGCGGCCGCATCCTCGACCGCAATGGCGTGGCGCTTGTCCAGAACCGTCCCTCACTTGCTGTCGTGGCCTACCGCGACCTTGCCGAGGATGAGGTTCTGGTTCGCCATCTTGCCAACGTGCTTGGAATGCCTTACGTGGCGGTCCTTCGCAATATTCAGGACAATACAGAGGGCGCTCAGAGCCTACATACCATCGCGACGGACGTCCGTCGCTCCACGGTTGCCTATATTCAGGAGCATGCCGGCGAGTTCCCGGGCGTCAAGATTGCCGAGCGTACCGAGCGCCAGTATCCATATGGCGAGACAGCATGCCATATCTTGGGCTATACCGGCACCATTACCTCCGAGCAGCTCGAGGCCCAGAATAAGAAAACCTCTGGCGATGATGATGCTTCTGCTGGCAAGATTACGTACCAGTCGGGCGATATCGTGGGCCAGGCGGGCGTTGAGAGCTACTACGAAAACCTGCTGCAGGGTATTCGTGGCGAGCAGACCGTCAAGGTCGATGCCTCGGGCAATGTGACCGGTCAGGCCGGCGCCGTTCCCGCGAAGGCCGGCTCCGACATTAAGCTCACGCTCGACCTTAAGATCCAACAGGCCTGCGAGACGGCACTGGCGAGCGCTATCGAGCTTGCCAAGACCACTGGCTACAGCAATGCCGGCAACGGCGCTGTGGTGTGTCTCGATCCCAACAATGGCGAGATCCTGGGCATGGCGAGCGAGCCCAAGTTCGATCCGTCCGTCTTTATCGGCGGCGTCTCAAATGACGTGTGGACCGAGCTCAATGATGACAAAGGTTCGCACCCGCTGCTCAACCGCGCCATTAGCGGACAGTACATGTCGGCTTCGACCATCAAGCCGCTCTCGGCACTGGCCGGTCTTGAGTTTGGAACCTACACGTCGGGGCAGACGACCAACTGCACGGGCTATTGGACGGGTCTGGGCAAGTCGTGGGGCAAGTACTGCTGGCTGCATTCCGGCCACGGCACCATGACGCTGCAGTCCGGTATCGCCAACTCCTGCGACCCCGTGTTCTACGATATGGGCAAGGCGTTTTTCTACAACGACCAGCATCCCGAGGGCCTGCAAGAGATCTTTCGTCGCTGGGGCCTGGGCAAGACCTGCGGTATCGATCTGCCGAGTGAGGGCACGGGCCGTATTCCCGATGCCGAGTGGAAAGAGTCTTACTTTACCGACGCATCTGCCGAGGACCGCAAGTGGAACGCTGGCGATATGACGAACATCGCCATCGGCCAGGGCGACATTCTGGTGACACCGCTGCAGATGGCCTGCGCCTATATGGGCATTGCCAACGGCGGCAAACAGTATGTGCCGCATGTGTTCTTGTCTGCTGTCTCGCGTGATGGCGACGGCGATGCCTACAAGTACAACGGCAAGGGCAAGAAGAAGCGCCTGGAGGCCAAGATCAACAGCGATTCGGATTTGGCTCTTGTTCGCAACGGCATGCACGATGTGATTTACTCCGCGTCGACTTCGACCGCCGCGCACTTTAACTCCCTGACCCCTACGGTCTACGGTAAGTCCGGCACGGGCGAGAAGAGCGGCGAGGACGATTACGCGTGGTTTTGCGCCTACGCGCCGGCCGATGACCCTAAGTACGTGATTGCCACTATCTTGGAGCAGGGCGGTGGCGGCTCCGATACCGCGTTGCACGTCGTGCGCGATGTCCTCGGTGCGATTTATGATGAGCCCGACACGTCGACGGCCACGGGCGATTCCTCGGTTCGATAGGAGGTTGCGATGGACTTTTCGCCGGCGGACCTGTTCCGCTCAACCAAAACCGGCTCTCGCAGCAGCCTGGACCGCGTTAACAAGCAGCTCTCGGCCTCGCGCGGCACGTTCCGCCAGAAGGTACACATCGGTGTGCTGCTGGCTACCGTCGCGCTCGTTGCCTATGGCGCCATCATCATTTGGTCGGCCTCGCAGTTTAAGGCCGATGCCTCGTTCTCGCGCCACCTGCTGGGCATTGGCATTGGCGCGGTGCTGGCGGTGCTCGTCTGGCGCACCGACCTGCGTGGCATTTCCAATTTCTCGACGGCTCTGCTCGTCGTCGATCTCATCGTGATCTTCTCGCCTAAGATTCCGGGCCTGTCCTACACGGGCGGCTTGGGAATGACGGGTTGGATCAAGATTCCCGGTATCGGTCTGACCTTCCAGCCCGTTGAGCTTGCCAAGCTCATCACCATCTTCTTTATGGCCACGCTTGGCTCGCAATACAACGGCCGCATCGATACTGTTCGCGACTACGTCAAGCTCTGCGGTATGCTGTCCATCCCGTTTTTGGCCGTCGTCGCCATGGGCGACCTGGGCTCGGGCCTGGTCGTGCTGGTCTCGGGTGCCATCGTCATCTGCATGAGCGGTGCACGGCGCGAATGGGTGCTGTCGACCTTGGCCCTGCTGGTTGGTTTGATTGCGCTCATCTTGGCGCTCGACTCGGTCTTTGATTCGCTCCTTGGCCACGACGTGCTAATCAAGCAGTATCAGATGAACCGTCTGACAGTCTTCATCGACCCCGACAATGCCAATTCGGATGATGCCTACAACCTGCAGCAGTCGCTCATCGCCGTCGGCTCGGGTGGCTTCTTTGGTAAGGGCCTGGGCCACGCGACGCAGTCGGCCGGCGGCTTTCTACCCGAGTTCCACACCGACTTCGTCTTCGCCTTCCTGTCCGAGACGTTCGGCTTCTGCGGCTCCTTTTTGCTTCTGTGCCTCTACGTGATGCTGATTTTCTCGACGATCCGCGTTGCCTTTAAGTGCGAGTCACTGTTTTTGCGCCTATCGTGCGTGGGTATCGTCGGCATGTGGGCGTTCCAGACCTTCGAGAACATCGGCATGTGCATTGGCATGATGCCGATTACTGGTATTCCGCTGCCGTTTATTAGTTTTGGTTCGTCGTCGATGATGATTCAGTTGCTGAC
>USFU01000083.1 GCA_900554135.1 uncultured Collinsella sp.
GGCAGCCAATGCAGTGCTCGGTCGCGACGTTCGGCTTGCCGGCGGCATGCTGCTCCATCTTGCCGGCACGGCTGCCGCCTCCCATGCCCAGGTTCTTCATGGCGCCGCCAAAACCGGCCTGCTCATGGCCCTTAAAGTGGGTGAGGCTGATCACGATATCGGCGTCCATGAGTGCCTGACCGATCTTGGCCTCGTGCACGTACTCGCCGCCCTCGACCGGGACAAGTGCCTCGTCGGTACCCTTGAGGCCGTCGGCGATGATGATCTGGCAGCCCGTGGCATACGGGGTGAAGCCGTTCTGGTAGGCGGTGTCGATGTGCTCGAGCGCGTTTTTGCGGCTACCGACATAGAGCGTGTTGCAGTCGGTGAGGAAGGGCTTACCGCCCAGCTCTTTCACGACATCCGCGACGGCACGGGCGTAGTTGGGGCGCAAAAAGCTCAGGTTGCCCAACTCTCCAAAGTGAATCTTGATGGCGACGAACTTGTTCTCAAAGTCGATCTGCTCAATACCGGCGCGACGGATGAGGCGCTTGAGCTTGTCGAGCTGGCTCTCGCGAGCATGCGTGCGCAGGTTGGTGAAGTACACCTTAGCGGGTGCTGCGGGTGCAGTTGCGGTCATAGATCTATCCCCTCGGTCTATATGGCGTTACAGACATAAGAGGATGGTACCCGTTGAAGTAGGGTCAAAGTCAAGCGCGAAACCCAGTCGTTAGGGACGTTCTTAAATGACTACTCTTGGACTTTGAGGGCTTCGGCCAGGCTGACGCGTTTGATGGAGCGCGTGTGCAGGAGCGCCACGACGAGGTAAGTCGCAAAGCCAATGCCGACGCATGCGGCCATGGACCAAGCGGGCACGTAGATCTCGATATTGCCGTTGTAGGCGAGCAGCATGGAGCGGAAGATGGCCGCGAGAGAGCCAATAATGACCGGCAGGCTCAGCACGAGCGACGCCGCCACGCACAGCGTGATCGAGCGGATGTACAGATGCGAGATCTCGCTATCGCGATAGCCAAAGACCTTCATGTAGCTAATCGACCGGGCACTATGGTCGATCACAGCCTTGGTCAGCAGGTACATAAACAGCAGGAAGATAAACACCGCGAGCCCGACCATCATGCCGATCATTTTGCTCATCATGCCTATAAACTGGTCACCCACGGCGCGCATGTCGTCGGGCGTGGTGTCGCCGGCAAAGTAACGAGCATCGAGGTCGAGCTTCTCGTCACTCACATAGCCGTTAAAGTAGGCGGCGTCGTTGTCGAACAGCTCGTTAAAGTCGTTGATGCTCATATAGATATTCATGTCCGACTTAGAGCCCCAAACGCAGTCCTTGCCCGCGTACTCAAGGGAATAATGCTTGCCCTCGTACTTGTCGCTGAGCGTGACCTTCTGCCCCTCGCTCCAGCCAAACTTGTCGAGCAAGCCACCGCCAAAGACAACGCGCCCATCGCCGACGTTGAGGCCTTTCCAATAGCGCGAGTTGGGCGAGATGCCGTAGACGGAAATCGTCTCCTGCCCATTACCATCGCCGCGGTCGTATTGCAGCTGGTAAACGCCGTATTTCTCGGCCTGTGCGATTGCACCCGCGCCGTTGTCGGTCGTATTGACCGGATGGATATCGTCGTTGTCAGTGTCGATCTTAGAGGCCTTGTCGATCAGGCCGATAGCCTCGTCGCGGTTGCAGCCGAGGGCATCGGCAAGGTCATCGAGGCGCGCATAAAGCGCATCCTTCTTGTCCTGGACCTTGGCAAGCGCATCCTGCGCTGCGGTCAGGCTCTCGGCAGACGGAGATGCGGTCGCGGCATCGGCTGCCGTCTGCGCCGCATCGGCCGCGTCGTCAAGTTCGTCATCCGCATCCTGGGCGGCAGTGAGGAGTGCGCCGTCCACCGACTGCAAGCGCTCGAGTGCCGACCACTGCTCGCGCTCCTCGACGGTGCCCTCGAGCTCCAGCGGCGCCTTGAGCGTGTACTGGTGCTCGGCGACCAGACTCGTCTCCAGGTTGTCCGCATAGTGCGTCATCGTGGGCAGAATCGCCAAGCCAAAGAGCAGCAGCAGCGACGCAAACGCGATGCCCACGAAAAGCGTGGCGAAGTTGCCCAGGTTGCGCAGGAAGATGCGCAGGCGGAAGCGCGAGACAAAACCCATGCGCTCCGGCAGCTGAAAACCGCGCTTGGTGCCCGACTTGCCGCCCGCCTCGTGACGGAGAAACTGCAGCGGCGTCTTTCCCATCTTGCGGAGCAGGCCCACCAGCGTAATGAGGATGAGCGCGGAGGCAGGAACCACGGCACACTTTACAAAGATCTCCCAGCTCCAGTACACCTGGAAGGGCGGCAGGCTGTACGAGCCGTAATAGAGGCCGCGCATGGGCTCGGTAAAGAACGCAACGCCGAGCGCGGTGCCCAGCAGCGACGCGAGCGCGCCCACGATAGCGGGAAGCGCAAGGTAGTGCAGCACGATCTCGCGTCGACGATAGCCGCTGGCGAGCAGCGTGCCGATGATGGCGCTCTCCTCCTCGATGGTGGCATCGGTAAGGACCACAAAGACAAACGCCATGATTACGATGATGATGTCGAGCAGCGTCATCCACATCATGGAGTCGCCGTCTACGTCGTCGCGCGCGTAGCCAATGCCCTGGTTGGAATCGGCGTCGATGAGGTCATCCACGCGCGCATCGGCGTCGGTGAGCGCCTCTACCATATCCTGCTCGGCATCGATGCGGTCCGCGGTGGAGAGATCGCGATCGGCAAAGGTGAAGGAGTATGTGTAGGCGGGTGCGCCGCCGGCGTCCTCGAGCGCGGCAAAGCCGGCGTCGGTGACCTCGGCCACGCCGTACGTGATGGTGTTCACCGTAAAGTCCGAATTGTTGAGGAACAGCGCCTGGCTATCGGGCTGGGTCATGATGCCGCAGATGGTGTAGGTGCGACCCTCGAGCTCGACTTTATCGCCCACGGCGAGGTCGTTGTTGGTGGCGAAGACACGGTCGATTGCCACCTCACCGTCCGTCTTGGGCTCCTTGCCCTCACAGTAGGACGCGATATCGACCTTGGTGCGGTGCGCATAGGTGCGCAGCGTGCGCTTGGTGCCGTCGTCGCCGGACGCCTTTTTGATGATGGCGTCGATGGAGAAATTCTTGTAGAGCGTGACGCCGCCGACGTCACTGGCGGCATCCTCGGCAGCCTTGAGTTGATCGTCGGTAGCCTCGAAGGAGGTGGTCACGCGGCCGTCCTCAATCGTGTACGCATCGCGCATGTCGTCGATAAGGCAACCGATGGAATGCGCCGCGAGCAAAAAGCCCGATGTAAGGGCAATGCTTCCGCACATAAGCAAAAAGATGCCCAGGTACTTGCCGATATTGCGGCGCAGCTCGCGCGGGAGACGTTTTGCGAGAGGTGTCATGGCGCCGCCTACCAATCGAGCTCGGCAGCCGCGACGGGCGACTCATTGAGCTCGTCCTCGACGATGCGCCCGTCGCGCAGGCGCAGCACGCGATTGGCCATACGGGCGATGGCGGCGTTGTGGGTGACGATGATGATGGTGCAGCCATAGGTGCGGTTGACGTCCTCCATGAGCTGCAGGATTTCCTTGGATGTCTTGTAATCGAGCGCGCCCGTGGGCTCGTCGCACAGCAGCAGGCCCGGGTTTTTGACGAGCGCGCGACCGATGGCGCAACGCTGCTGCTGACCGCCCGAGACCTGGCGCGGGAACTTGTTGCGGTGCTCGTAGAGGCCCAGCGAGCGTAGCAGGTCGTCAATGTTGAGCGGCTTTTTGGACAGGTGCGCCGTGACCTCGATGTTCTCCTTGATGGTCAGATCGGGCACCAGGTTGTAGAACTGAAAGACAAAGCCCAGCTCGCGGCGGCGATACTCACCCAGGTCGGTAGGCTTGAGCACCGTGAGGTCGCAGCCGTCCACCAGAATAGAGCCGGCGTCGGCATCCTCCAGGCCGCCAATCAGGTTAAGAAACGTGGACTTGCCCGAACCCGAAGGCCCCAGCATGACGCAGATCTCGCCGCGGTTGATAGACGTGTCGATGCCGTCGAGCACCGTCAGGCATGCATCTCCATCGCCGTAGTGCTTTTTGAGATCCTTAACCTGGACATAGGCTTGCTTCGTCGCCATACTATCCCCCATTGTTAGCCTTGTACTACTTTATGAACGTAATAGTAAACCTTGGCGAACTATTTTTGGGCGAGAGTGGGGTTTGTTTCAGACTAGTCATTGGGGACGTTCTTAAATGACCAGTCGTTGGGGACACTCTTTCGCCACCCGGCACTTGGGGGCGTTCCTTTCCTACCGGCAGCTGGGGACAGTCCTTGGCAACCCGACCGGCAAGCCGGCGGATCGGCAAAGACTGTCCCCGATGACCACTCTTGGTCGTTTAAGTCTGTCCCCAATGAGTAGGTGGCTAGGCGTGGGATTTGTTGTGGGTGAGGGCTAGGCCCACGGCGGCGATGGCGGCGGCGAAGAGCACGGTGACGCCCAGGTCGCAGGCTATGTCGCCCAGCACGGCAGACGTCAGATCCGCGGCGAGCGCCTTGCCGATCGCGTCGTTCACCCAATACGTCGGCACAAAGTGCGCCACGGTCTGCACGGCCGAGCCCATGAGCGACAGCGGCATCCAGGCGCCACCCAAAAACGTCATGAGCATGCCGAGCAGGTTGCCCACGCCGTTGAGCAGCTCCTCGCGCGCGCCCAGGCTCGACAGCGTAAAGCCAACGGCCAGAGGCGTGCACGCCAGGGCAAACGTCGCCGCCAGCGCCAGGCACACGCGACCCACGCCGACCTCGGCAACCACGCCGGCAAAACCCACGACGCCCATCATGCTCGACACAAACCAGATGCAGACGGTGAGCACCGCGGCGGCCGCGAACACGGCGAGCGAGCGATGGCGCTCGGAGACCGGGCCGGCCTCCATGCGGCGCACGCGCTCGGGCTCGTTCATGCCCGAGAACACCAGGCCCACCGACACGATGACCGACGAGATGATCGCATACGCGCCAAAGTTGAAATACGACTCGAGCGTGGCGGCGGCGGTCGAGTCGACCTTGACCTGCTCAATCTGAACCTCGGCGCGCTTGGCGGCAGCGTGCTCGGCAGCCTTGGCGACGTCGCCGTCGGAGGCGGCAGGCTCAAGCGCGGCCGCGGCACCCGCGAGTGAGATCCAGCGCGAGGCCTCGGCAGACGAAAGCACCGCCGCCATGGTGCCGGCGCCGTAGGTCACATCGAGCTTGGGCAGAGACTCCCCCGCGCGGGCGGCTGCAACAAGGTCGCCCTCAAACCCCTCCGGGATAAAGAACACGCAGTCGGCGCTACCCTTGGCGCTGTTGCTCTTGGAGAGCGCGTCCGCAAGGTCGTAGGTGTCGTCGCCGATGCCCGTGACCAGCTCAAAACGCGAACCCAGATGCTTGGCAAGCGCACGCGAAAGGTCGCTATTGTCGCGGTCGACCACGATCACGTTGGTGTCGTAGGGCTTGTACTCGGTGAGCTGCGACGAGTTCCAGCTCACCGACGCCGCGATGAATACGCCCATGAGCGAGATGAACACCGTATAGATGAGCAGGTAGAACGGGTGCGCCAGCGCCATGCGAAGCGCGGTCTTAAAGGTGCTCATGGCGGCTCCTTCCAAAGATCAGCGTGGCGGCGGCGACAAACACCAGGGCCATCAGGACGAGCGCGCCGGCGCGAACGGCAAAGGGGCCCAGGTCCTCAAAGAAATACAGGCGATTGAACATGTCGCAGATAAGCTTGACGGGGTTGAACCAGCACTCGGCCGGGCAGGCGCGGGCGACGTCGTCGGCAAGCGCCATCGCCGGCTCGCCGTAGAGGCCGGCAAACAGGGCGCATGTGGTGGCGAAGCCCGTGAGGATGCCCGACTTGGACGCCTTGCCGCCCTTAACGGGAAGCGTGCCCACAAAGAGCCCCAGGCCCGTGGCGGCAAGCGCGGACACGGCGCCGCCCACCAGACACAGCCCCTCGCGCCCGCCAAAGTCGACGCCCACGACCAGGCGCACGTAGCCGATCGCAATCGTCATCGAGGCAAAGGAAACCAGCCACGAGCCCACAAAAATGCCGGCCAGTGATGCCGTCTTGGAAAGGCCGCCCACGCAGCGACGTGCGCCAAGGCCCGACAGATTGGGCTGCAGGTCGACGACGCTCAAGGCGGCAAACTCGGCAGACATCATCGCGACCAGGCCAAAGAGCGCGTAGTAGTAGATGACCGTGCCATCGGGCGTGGTGCGTGTCAGGCTTACGCGGCGGGTGCCGCCCTCGAGCGACAGGGCGCGCGCAACCGCCTCCGGGTCGGCGAGCGCCGCCGGGTTGTCCTGGGCAATCTGGGACATGAGCTCGGCATTTTGCGTATACGAGCTTGCCACCGTCTCCAGAATGCTGCGGTCGGTGAGTACCGACGAGGCGCGCGAGTTGTCATAGCTCGAAAGCAGCGTGAGTTTGGGCGTGCCTTCGGCGTCGACCGTGTAAATGCCCGCGACTTCGCCGGCCTTAAGCGCACGGTTCGCATCGGCTGTATCGTCGCACTCGTGGATCTCGAGCAGCTGGTCGTCGCCCTCCTTGGCAAGCGACGTCGCCACGTCCTTAAAGGTCGAGGCGTCCCAGGCCTCATCCGCTACGACGGCCACCGGCACCGGGTCGACCGTGCCGTCGGAGCTGAGGTTCGCAAACATAAACATGAACATCGTGGAAAGCGCGACGGGAAAGATCGCGCCCCAAACCCACGTGCTCGGCCGGCGCAGCAGCGTCTTGACCGTGATAATAATGGTGTTGAACATGGCTGCCCCCTAGTCGCGCAGCTCGCGGCCGGTGATCTCGAGGAACACGTCGTTGAGAGTCGGCGGCTCGCTCCACACGCGGCCGAGCGCAACGTCGGCAGCACGCAGCGTGTCGAGGATATCGACCAAGTTGTGCGGGCTCGCCTCGCAGGTGCAGACGAGCTCGCCGCCGGACAGCTCGACGCTGAGCACGTGCTCGAGGGCGCGCAGGCGCTCGACTGTGGCGGCCTCGACGGCGCCGACCTCGACGGTCACGCGCTCGCCCATCTGAATCATGCGCTTGAGCTCGTCGTTGGTGCCCTGCGCCAGCACGCGGCCGCCGTCCATGATCATGATGCGGCTGCAGATCTGCTCGACTTCCTCCATGTAATGGCTGGTATACACCACCGTGGCGCCCTCGTCGCGCAGGCGGCAGATGCCCTCCAGGATGGCGTTGCGGCTCTGCGGGTCGACCGCCACCGTGGGCTCGTCAAA
>USFU01000084.1 GCA_900554135.1 uncultured Collinsella sp.
GTGGTGCCAGCGGACTCCTCGCTTGCCACCGCGGAGGTCGTTTCCCTTGCCGATTTGGCCAACGAGCAGTTTATTCTGCTGGAACGCGGTGGCGACGACGAGATTACGCCGCTGTTTCGCCGCGCGGGCCTGACGGTGCGCTCAAAACTGTCGACCTGGGATGACTATGCGATTATGGCCATGGTCGAGGACGGTCTGGGCGTGAGCATTCTTCCGGCGCTCATCTTGCGCCGCTGCCAGTTCGATATTGCCGTGCGCCCGCTCGAGGGACATCCTCATCGCCAGATTAATGCCATATATCGCACGGCTGACGTTTCTCTTGCGGCGGCTCGTTTCCTTGAATATCTCTAAAAGCGCGTACCTGTTGTCCACTTTGGGACAATTCTCGGGGCTCGGTACATTTTCTTATGAAATTGAACTTTCGGATAATGCGTCGCGCTATACTGCTGCCTAAATTGAACTCAGGTTCAATTCGTGTTCAGTAAATTGAACTTTGCCAGCAAGGAGGTTCTAGTGGCCCAAGAGACGTTTAGCGATCGCCTGCGACAGGCTATGTCCGATCGCGACGTTCGCCAGTCGGACGTAATCCGCGCATCGGAGATGCTCGGCAAAAAACTCGGCAAGAGTCAGATGAGCCAATATGTGAGCGGCAAGACGATTCCGCGGCGCGATGTGGCAGAGCTGCTCGCCCGCATTTTGGAGGTCGATGCTACCTGGCTGCTTGCCGGTGACGCCGATCAAGGCGAGGCATCATCGCCCCGTAACGTTTCCAAGCCCGAACCCCATCCCTCAGCTCAAATTCCAAGGAGCACCACCATGCGTACTTTTTCTAAATCCACCAAGCTTGATAACGTCCTGTATGATGTGCGCGGTCCCGTCGTCGACGAGGCTGCCCGTATGGAGGACGAGGGCGAGCGCATCCTCAAGCTCAACATCGGCAACCCAGCGCCCTTCGGTTTCCGCACGCCCGACGAGGTCATCAAGGACATGCGCCAGCAGCTGCCCGACTGCGAAGGCTATTCCAACTCGCGCGGCCTGTTCTCTGCGCGCAAGGCGATTATGCAGTACTCGCAGATCAAGGGCCTGCCCAATGTTCAGATGGAGCACATCTACACGGGCAACGGCGTGTCCGAGCTCATTCAGCTTTCGATGAACGCGCTGCTCGACAATGGCGACGAGATTCTGATCCCCAGCCCCGACTATCCGCTTTGGACGGCGTGCGCAACCCTTGCCGGCGGTCATCCCGTGCACTATCTGTGCGATGAGCAGGCGGATTGGTATCCCGATCTTGAGGATATGGAGTCCAAGATCACGAGCGCGACCAAGGCCCTCGTCATCATCAACCCCAACAACCCCACGGGCTCGGTCTACCCGCGCGAGGTGCTCGAGGGCATCGTCGAGGTTGCGCGCAGGCACCAGCTCATGATCTTTGCCGATGAGATCTACGACCGCCTGTGCATGGACGGCTACGAGCACGTCTCGATTGCCTCGCTCGCTCCCGATCTGCCCTGTGTCACCTTTAGCGGCCTTTCCAAGTCGCACATGATCGCGGGCTATCGTATTGGCTGGATGGTGCTTTCGGGCAACCAGCGCTGCATGAGCGACTTCATCATGGGCATCAACATGCTCTCTAACATGCGCCTGTGCTCCAACGTGCCGGCTCAGTCGATCGTCCAGACGGCGCTCGGCGGCCATCAGTCGGTTAACGACTACATCCGTCCCGGCGGCCGTGTCTACGAGCAGCGCAACTTTGTGTATGAGGCGCTCAACAAGATTGACGGCATCTCGGTGGTTAAGCCGCGCGCGGCGTTCTACATCTTCCCCAAGATGGATGTTAAGAAGTTCAACATCACCGATGACGAGCAGTTCGCCCTTGACCTGCTGCACGAGAAGAAGATCCTGATCACGCGCGGCGGCGGCTTTAACTGGGCCGAGCCCGACCACTTCCGCATCGTGTACCTGCCGCGCATGGAAGTGCTCAAAGAGTCCCTCGAAGACCTCGCCGACTTCTTCGATCATTACCGCCAGAACTAGTGGGATAGAAGCTCCGCACTATGAAAAGCTCCCTGCAGTTGTTTTGCTGCGGGGAGCTTTCTTGAATCGTCGGAACTATATAACAATCCCGTTGCAGTGGTCGATTTCGTGCTGGATGATCTCGGCGGTGTAGCCCGAGAAGTTTTTGATACGGCGGACGAAGTTCTCGTCCAAATACTCAACCTTAATGCGGCGATAGCGGGTGCAGGGACGCTCTCCGACGAGCGAAAGACATCCTTCGCTCGTTTGATAGGCATTGACCTGCTCAAGAATTTGAGGGTTGTACATCAGGAGTGTCCTGTTGCCGTCTTTTACGCAGATGATGCGTTTGCGCACGCCGATCATGTTGGCAGCGAGGCCCACGCACTCGTGCTCATGCTCGTGGAGCGTATCCAGGAGGTCTTGCCCGATCACGGCGTCGTCGGGTCCCGCGTCTTCGGAAGGCAGGCGTAAAAAGAACTCGGATTTCATGATGGGCTTAATCATGGCGGGCTCCTCATGTCTCATGCTTTCGTGGACTTTTAATAATAGCGCGGAAGGAAAGCCGCGCGTCCGCGTTACAATCTTTCGATGTTGGACCATGTTGCCAGACTCGTCGTGTACGGCGTCTGGCGTAAGTCTAGGGCTCATTTTTCGCCCTGGACTGTTCCTCTGGGGCGATGCGACTTTCGTTTCAAGAGGAAGGAAATGCATGGGGACCAAATCCCAAAAGCAAACTCAATCACCGTCGACAACCTCGGCAATTCTCGTCGTAATGTATGTTGCAGCTTTTGTTGCTGCGTTTAACGAGAACATCATTAACGTGGCGTTGCACGACATTATGGCGGCCTTTTCGGTGAGTGCCACCACGGCGCAGTGGCTCGTTTCGGGCTACATGATCGTGACGTCGATCTTTACGGCCATCATGGCCTTCCTGTCCGGTCGTTTCTCGACACGCAATCTGCTGTTTTTCGCGTGCGGATGCATGGTCGCCGGCGAAGTCCTGTGCCTGTTCGCTCCGTCGTTTAGCGTTTTGCTGCCAAGCCGTATTTTGCAGGCTGCGGGATCGGGCATCTTGTTCCCACTCATGATGAACGTGGTGCTGTCTTGCGCTCCGCGCGAGAAGCTCGGTCTGTATCTGAGCCTGGGCGGTGCCTGCATTACGCTGGGGCCGGCGTTTGGACCCGTGATCAGCGGTCTAATGTGCACGTTGTTTGGCTGGAGGGCGGTGTTCGTAGTGCCGCTGGTGGGCGGCATTGTGGTCGCTGCGGCGGGCGTAAAGCTCGTTCAGAATGTCGGAGAGCGTTCGAACGCCACGCTTGATATTCTGTCGGTTGTTTTGCTCGCCGCCGGTATTACGGCATTTGTGTATTCCGTAGGCGAGTTCTCGACCAATCTGATTGCCGGCATCGTGACGCTCTTCGCCGCCATTGTGCTGCTCGGCCTGTTTGCGGCCCGCCAGCTCAAGCTCGAGCATCCGGTGCTTAACGTGCGTCCCATGGCGAGTGTTCGTTTTTGGCCTGCGTGCTTGCTTGTGGTGGTATCGATGATGACGACGTTCTCGATGAGCGTTTTGTTGCCGCTCTATTTTGAGGGCGCATACGGCATGACCGCACTTGTTGCGGGCTTGCTCATTTTGCCGGCGATTGCCTGCAATGCCGTGACCTCGATTGTGGGCGGACGCGTGATGGACGCCCGTGGCGCATGGCCGCTGCTGCCGGTCGGCTTTGCCCTGATCGCCGTGGGGCAGACTGTCATCTCGATGACGGCCGCAAGCATGAACATCGGCGTCGTCGTGGCGCTGACCGTTGTTGTGTATGCCGGAGTCGGTTTGGTGCTGAGCCCCTCGCAAACGGCCGGCTTGGAGACGCTGCCTGTCGCCGAGCATCCTCACGGAACGGCATTGCTCAACACGTGGAACATGATCGCCGCATCGTTTGGCCCGTCGCTGTTTATCGGCCTGCTCTCGAGTTCTGCGGCGACTGCCGGCGCCGCTGGCGTTGCGACCGACGTTGCCCAGGCGATTGGATTTGCGGCAGCCGTGCGTGTGGCGGCTGTAATTGCCGTGGTCGGATTTGTGGTATCGGTTGTGTACGCTCGCCGCGAGTCGCACATGTCGCATTAATGTGTGCACATAGATTCTGCAGCTAGATTAGCGGGCGACACCATAAACTAATGGACGTTTTGCCGAGAGGCATGAATGTTTAAAGCGCAAAGAGTGCGCGACGGGCCCCGCGAATGGGGCGATGATGCCCGAGAGGGCCAAGAAGGAGTCTCATGTCTGAGAACGAAGAGATCATGAACGAGACCGAGAACGAGACCATGGCTGCCGAGGTTGAGGCAGTCGAGACCGTGGAGACCGAAGCTGCCGAGGTTGAGGCTGCTGACGAGGTTTCCGCCGAGGAGGAGGCCGAGGTTGTCGAGGCCGCCGTTGATTACGATGACGAAGAGCTGATGGACAAGATGCAGAAGGCCGCCCGCCTGCTGCGTAGCCGTCGCTTTGCTATTTCCAAGGAGGAGGAGGCCAAGGCCGAGCGCATGGCGAACATCGAGCGCGCCATCAAGCTTCTTGACCTCAAGCCCAAGATGGAGCAGAAGGAAATGTCCGACCTGCTGGGCATGCGCCTTCGTGAGCTCGATGGCCTGATGGCCGAGGCCGAGGCTGCCGATCTGGTCGGCCGCATCGACGACGCCGAGGGCGATATGCGCAAGATCGTTGTCTTCGCTGCCGAGGATGCCGCTGAGGGCCTGGTCGAGCTTGCCAACAAGAAGGAGAAGCTCCTGCCCGAGCTTTCTTACGAGGAGGCCACCGAGCTGATGGCCGCTCTCGATAAGGTTATCGCTCCGCTCGTCGCCATGGGGCTGGACGAGGACCGCGGTCCTCGCGGCGGCCGTGACGATCGCGGTGGCCGTGGCGGCGACCGTGGCGGTCGCGGCGGCTTTGGTGATCGCGGTGGCCGTGGCGGCGACCGTGGCGGTCGCGGTGGCGATCGCGGTGGCCGCGGCGGCTTTGGTGACCGTGGCGGCGACCGTGGCGGTCGCGGCGGCTTTGGTGGCAACCGTGGTGGCTATGGCGACCGCGGCGGCAACCGTGGCGGCTTCGGCGGCAACCGTGGTAACGACCGCGGCGGTCGCGGTGGCGATCGTGGCGGCCGCAACGGCGGCGGTTTCCGCGGCAACCGTTTCTAGTTGGGTTACGCGGGTTTACCAACCCGCGTAACTAGTTGACGCTGCAAACCCGCCAGAGCGGCAATCTGCCTTTCAACTTCGGCGGCATGACCAGAAGGTCAATGCCGCCTCGTTTCAAGGCACCTTGCTCGCTCTGGCGGGTTTTCGCTGACTTTGCCAAGGCATCGGCGCCGCCGTTGTTGGTACTTGGGGACGTTCCTTATGTGCCGGCACCTGGGGACACTCCTTGTAGTCTTTGGGGAGTGGTTACTTGCTCGCGAACAGCCAGATCAGGATGATCACCAGGATTGCGGCGACGATGCAGACGATGGCGCCGGTGAATTTGATGCGTGAGTCGCGGGTACGCTCGCGCACCGCGTCCTCGGTGGCCTCGAGCTGGGCGACTTCTCGCTCGGTCTCGGCGTGTTCGGCTTTGTCGCGGGCCAAGGATCCTGCAAGCGACTCAGTGATCTCTGGGTGGTCGTGTACCTCGGTCGCCTGTTCGATGATCGACTGCGCATGTGCGGCATCTGCTTGGGCGTTGGCGATGCTCTGCTCTTGGTCGCGGCGTGCCTTGTCCTCGGCGGCGATCTTCTCGCGCAGTTCGCGCTGGCGCGTTGCAGCGGCGGTTTTTGCGGTCTGCAGCTCGTCGCGCGCGGCATCGGCCTCTGCCGTCACGGCCTGATGGGCTCGCTTAGCGTCGGCGATGGGGGCTTGCGCCTGTTCGACGGCCTGCTCGGCTGCGGCAAGCGAGTGCTCAAGGTCGGCGGTAATGCGCGGGACATCTTCTTCGGCTTTACGCAGGGCATCTGCCGTGTCGGAGATCTGCATCGAGAGCTCGCTGGTGCGCACCGTATAGTTGGCGGGATTTGCCGAGGGATTGCGTTGCAGCTCGGCGTACTCATGACGCAGCGTCTCGAGCTGGGTGCGCGTGGCGTCGACGGTTTGTTGTGCGGCGGCAATGCCGGCGTCTCGCTCTGCCTTCACCTTGTCGCGGATGCGCTTGGAATCCTCAAGACGTCGAACGAGGCGGTTGCCGGTCTCGCGCGAGCTCGCCTCGCGGGCCTCCACGGCGTCGAGCGCGGCCTTCAGGCGGAGCTCAGTCGCGTCATCCTCTGTCTTCATTTGTTCGAACTGACCCTT
This sequence comes from uncultured Collinsella sp., assembly GCA_900554135.1. Next base: position 6,325 of record USFU01000084.1, read on the forward strand.
GAGCTCTGTCGCTTTGGCGGCGTGGGCATCACGGTCAATCTCGGCTGCCGCAGCGGTCTTTTGCGCTGTGGCGATCGCCTGGCGCTGGTCGGCGACGATCTGGTCGTAGCGGCCTGCGATATCCTGGCGCGTCTCGAGTTCCTCGGCCTGATCGACAATGCGCTGCTCAAGTTCGGCCAGGTGGGCGCGGGCATCGGCAAGTGCCTTTTTCGCGGCGTTCATCTCGCGCATGGCGGAGGCGCCCTGGGCGATAAAGGTGCCCACGGCGTTCGCAGTGTTCGAGACAGCGGTCCCCAGATCGCGGTTCGCGGCGGGGGAGTGCGGGGCGGCCGGGCGAGCGGTGTCGGCAGAGTCCGCATCGGCAGCCTGCGGCGCGGCGATATTGCCGGTACCGCCCTCGACCACAGAAAAGCCTGCTGCGTGCGGATCGACCGCATCGGCGCCAATCGTGGGATGCTCGAGCTGCAGAAACGAGGGCATGGTACTGCCCTGGTCGGCAACCGGAGTCTCGCCGGGCACAAAGGTCGAGGCGGCCTCAGCGGCCTCTTCTTCCTCGGCGTCAACGTCGGCATCGGCGACAGCATCCTTCATCGCTTTGACAGCATCCATCATGGAGTCCATGACGGCATCGAGCTCTTCTTCCGAAGAGACCTCGATGGGGCCCGCTGCTTGCGGAGCGGCGTCCTGTACAGGGGCGTCGTCCTGAGCGGGCGCATCGTCGTTTTGCTCGTCGGTGTTTTCTGCGGCAGGGGTTTCCGCCGTAGCGCTTTCGTCCAAGATGGGGTTGTCGATGTCAATACCATCGCAGGTCACAGCGTCAGTATCTGCGATGACGTCTGCGGAATCATCAATATGCTGTTGAGTCTGGGGGTCCAGCTCGTCTGTCATAGGCATGTGCTCCTCATCGTTGT
>USFU01000085.1 GCA_900554135.1 uncultured Collinsella sp.
ATTGCCGAGTTCTTCGTCATCACGTTTAAATCCATGCCCATCCAGCCGGGCGACCTTTCGGCCATCTCCACCGCCGCCGCAGTCGCCGGCAACGGCTACACCTTCTCAATCTCGCTGTTCTGCGTGCTGTCGATGGGCTTTACCGCCATCGGCATGCTGCTGTGCGAGTACGCCGGCCTGGTGGCGCCGCATCGCCAGAAGGGCGCCGCCAACGCCAAGCGCATGCTGCTCACCAACCTGCTCGTGGCCGTGCTGTGCCTGGGCGGCGTGACCGCACACGTCACGCTCATCGACTACTACAACACCCTCGGCATCACCGTCTACACCTGGCGCCCGCTCGAGAGCTACTGGCGCGAGGGCTACCTGCCCGCCTTTATTAGCGCAGCGCAGTCCATCAAGCCGCCCAAACCCGCCGACTACTCTGTCGACGACGCCAAGGCCACGCTCAAAAAGTACGCCAAGGCCTACGACAAGTCCGATGCCGCCAAGAGTGACGAGCGCGCCGCCGCAAAGGAGCAGTTCGATAGCGAGAAGCCCACGGTCATCGCCATCATGAACGAAACCTTCTCGGACCTGTCGATCTACCAGAACATGCGCGCCGGCTACGAGGGCCCGCAGTACTTTAAGAGCCTGTCCAACTGCCTCAGCCGCGGCAAGCTTTACGTGAGCGCCTATGGTGGCGGCACCGCCAATACCGAGTTTGAGTTCCTGACCGGCAACTCCATGACCAACCTGGGCTCGGGCGTGTACCCGTACACCATCTACAACATGGAGACGACCGAGAATCTGGCCGAGCAGTTCAAGTCGCTCGGCTACGCCACCACGGCCATGCACCCCAACCACGCGACCAACTGGAACCGCGAGAATGTGTACAAGGACTTTGGCTTTGACCAGTTCCTGTCCATCAACGACTTCCAGGGTGCCGATACCCTGCGTGGCATGGTGACCGACCAGGCTACCTACGACAAGATTCTTGAGCTGCTCGACCAGAACGCCGATCCGCAGTTCATCTTCGACGTGACCATGCAGAACCACTCGGGCTACGACACGGGCCTGGTGCCGCTCGACAAGCAGGTACACCTGAACATCGACACGACCGATCTGGACGCCAAGACCGTCGAGGATGGCACGCTGTCCGATGTCGACGAGTATGTCTCGTGCATCGAGCAGTCCGACCAGGCACTGCACTACTTCCTCAATGCTCTGAGCAAGCTCGACCGCAAGGTTGTCGTGGTGTTCTGGGGCGATCACCAGCCGTTCTTCCCGTCCAAGTTCAACGATAAGTGGTTTACCGGCGAGGACGACGCCACCCACCAGGAGCGCTTGTGGCAGACCGACTACATCATTTGGGCTAACTACGACGTTGCCGGCTGCGACCAGACGAGTGAGGTCGACGACCTGTCCACCAACTACCTGTCCACCCAGCTGATGCAGCTGATCGGCGCACCGCTGACCGACTACCAGAAGGCGCACATGACGCTGCGCGAGTCGCTGCCCGCCATCAACTCCGTGGGCTACGAGGACGCCAGCTTGCGCTGGGCGCTCTCCTCCAACGTCACCGGTGATGACGCCGCCGCAGCAGCCGCCACCAAGGCGCGCGAGGATTACGCCAAGATGCAGTACTACGAGATGTTCCGCGACGGCAAGAACGTCTATACGGAGCACTTCCAGACCGAGGCCAACGAGACCGACCCCAACCTGGCGCCGGGCACGACCAAGATCAAGTAACGACTAGCTGCGAGTTCATAACTGAAACGTCTGTCCGGGCGGAGGCATATAAGGTTCCCTGCTCGGACAGTCCTGCGCAAGACGGAGGCCACATTAAGTGGCCTCCTTTGCGTGCGGAACTCGAGATGAACCTTATATGCCTCCGCCTGGACAGACGCCCTGATGTTGGGGCGTGGCTTGTCTTGGGTGTATCGCCGAACATATATAAGTTGAAGGCCACGTTATGTGGCCTTCTTTGTTTGCGGAAATTGCGACCCAGAATTCATGTCTGGAATGGGATACGATTTCCGGTTGTTAGCCCGTCGGGAAAGCGTGTCCCGCTTTGAGGGCTGATTCTGGGACGCGGTTTCCACTAGATGCCTCAACAGGAAACTGCGTCCCGCTCTTGAGACAAATTCTGGGATGGATTTTCCGCTGATGGTTCATCGGGAAAGTGCATCCCGGTTTGAGCCTAGATTCTGGGACAGGCTTTCCGGTTGAGACCTCGACCGGAAACTGCATCCCATTCTGCGACCTGATTCTGGGACAGACTTTCCGTCAGAGGCCTCAACGGGAAACCACATCCCATTCCAAAGGCAAATTCCGGGACGCATTTTCCGCAGAAGCCCTCAACCTAGTTGTAGATGCAGCCGACCGACATGCCGCATGCCGCAGCAACCGAGCGAATAATGACGCTAGCCCAACCGTTTTCCTGGATGAGCTTGAGGCGCAGTCGCCTGTCAAGAAAAAAGCCTCGAGAATTTCGAGGCTTTCACATTTGTATTATGGGGCGCTCGGCACCGCGAGCGGAGGGTTACTCGCCCAGCACGGCCTTCTTAGCCGCCATCGCCATGTTGTCCAGGTCCTCCTTGGTGGGGTGATCCTTTGCGGCAACCCAGTTATCGAGCAGCATCTTAAAGCGGGCATTGTCGGGATCTTGCTCGAGCATTGCCTCGTAGCGCTGCTTGACCGCGGGACCCATCTTGCCCTGGCACATGGCCCAACCCGCAAGCTCGGCGTCATCGGCCAAATTGGAGGTCACGCGATCGATAATCTGCTGGTAGTAGCTCTGATCGGCGCCAAAGCCACAGGTGCCAAACAGGAAGACGCGCTTGCCGTGCAAGGCAGAGAGCAACGCCGCGACCGAAGGCGTGCACGCGCCCTTGTCGCACCAAAAACCGACGAGCACCGTGTCGGCCGCGCAGGCACCCTGTGCCTCGCGCGCGACCTGCTCGGCATCCGCATCGTCGCTCAACGCCGCGGCGTGGACAAACTCAACGCCCGCAGCCTGCAGAGCGCGCTTGATCGCGCCCGAAACCATCCTGGTATTACCGCTCTTGCTGTTAACCACCAAAGAGCATGTCATAGTCACGTTGCTCGTTTCCCCCAAAACTAAAGCCACTAATGCAATTTATTAGATGAATATCTTAGTACTAACGCGACAGATGTAAACCACCGTCTGCCGATTGGCGACGCAAGCGACATCTTTGGACAGATTTCGGACAGCACACACTTCGGATTGAAGCCGCCGCAGAGTGTTTCACAGATGGCCGGAAACCTGTTTCACAAAACACCGTCAAATTGTTTCATATGGTATCGTCAATTTGTTTCACGAAATACCGTCAAATTGTGTCACGGTTTTTCGTCAAAATGTTTTACGCGCTGGTAAAATGCTATAAAACAAGATGTTTCTTTGAATGGCGGGAAGTGCTATGACTAGGTATATGAGCAGATGCATCGATCGTTCAATCGAACGCGATCTTGGCATTTTTGGTGCCGTACTCATTCAGGGACCGAAGTGGTGCGGAAAAACGACTACGGCCCAGCGATTCGCCGAATCATCGCTGTCCCTCTCCGACCCAGCCGGAGACTTTGCCGCGCTGCAACTTGCCAGGATCGACCCGGCTCAAGCGATAGTCGGCGCAACGCCGAGACTCATCGATGAGTGGCAGGAAGAGCCGAAACTGTGGGACGCAATACGTTTCGAATGCGATCGTAGGACCGGTGAACCAGGACAGTTTTTGCTTACGGGGTCAGCAACACCAAATGATGCCGACCAACCGATGCACAGCGGCATCGGGCGGATATCACGCTTGCGCATGGAGACAATGAGTCTGGCCGAACTCGGGGTTTCCTCGGGAGCGGTCTCGCTCGAATCGCTGCTAAACGAATGCCCCATCAAAGCGGCACTTGGATCCATCAACGGCATCGCCGGTATCGCCGATTTGCTATGTCGTGGCGGTTGGCCTCAGGCGGTTGGCAAGACGACCGCCGATGCAATGCGAATATCCGCTGCCTACATCGACGGTGTCTGCGAATCGGATGTTTCGAAGGTTGACGGCGTGAAGCGTGACCCGGAGAAAGTCAGGGCTCTTCTATCTTCGCTTGCGCGCAACGAATCCACTCTTGCCGGCGAAAAATCTCTTGAAAAAGATCTCGGCGGTGATGTATCGAGGAGTACGCTGCGGCGCTATACGGATGCCTTGCGCAGAATACACATCATCGACGATATCCCGGCTTGGCATCCGGCACTCAGGTCGCCGGTGAAGCTGCGGCAGAGCGCGAAAAGGCACCTCGCCGACCCTTCGCTTGCCGTTGCGCTGCTCGGAGCAAATCCGGAGTCATTGGCATCCGACCCGAAGACGCTGGGGCTGCTCTTCGAATCCCTCGTCCTGCACGATCTTAAGGTCTATGCAGCCGCAAATGACTCGTCGGTGTCCCACTACCACGACGCCGACGATCTCGAGGTCGACGCCGTTATACATAGGCGCGATGGCACTTGGATTGCCGTGGAAGTAAAACTCGGAAGCCCGCAGATCCCCGAGGCATCTGCAAACCTACTTCGGCTCGAGCGAAAGCTAGTCGAACGCGGCGAGAGGCCTCCCGCGGCCAAGCTCATCGTCATCGGGTTCGGCATGCCGGTCCATATGACGCCCGAGGGCATCATCGTTGCCCCCGTTGACACGCTCGCGCCCTAGCGCTGCGTTACATGTCCCACGCACCTGCTTACTGGGCGAATTGACTGCGGTAGAGCTCGGCGTAAAAGCCGCCTGCCGCGAGCAGTTCATCGTGTGTGCCGCGCTCGATAATCTCGCCATCGCGCATTACTAGGATGCAATCGGCGTTGCGAATCGTCGACAGGCGGTGTGCCACGACAAAGCTCGTGCGGCCAGCCATGAGCTCGTCGAATGCCGCCTGCACCTGCAGCTCGGTACGCGTATCGATGCTCGACGTTGCCTCGTCCAGCAGCAGAATCGCCGGATCGGTGAGCATGACGCGCGCGATGCACAGCAGCTGTTTTTGACCCTGGCTAAACGTGCCGCCGTCCTCGCCGATCACCGTATCGTAGCCGCCTGGCAGCTGCACGATAAACTTATGCGCATGAGCACGCTTGGCAGCTTCGATAACCTGCTCGCGCGTGGCTCCCGGGCAACCGTAAGCAATGTTGTCCGCCACCGTGCCCTCGAACAGCCAGGTGTCCTGCAGCACCATGCCAAAGGCGCGGCGCAGGCTCGCACGCGTGTAGTCACGCGAGGAGCGACCATCGACCGCGATGCGCCCAGCATCGATATCGTAAAAGCGCAGCAGCAGGTTGATGAGCGTCGTCTTGCCACAGCCCGTGGGGCCGACGAGGGCATAGCGCATACCGGGCTTGGCATCGATGCAGATATCCTGCAGCAGTTTGCGGTCGGGCACATAACTAAAGTCCACATGCTCAAACGAAACCTCGCCCTTCGGGGCAGTGAGCTCAATGGCATCCACAGCGTCGGGCTCCTGCTCGCGCGCATCGAGCAGCGCAAACATGCGGCGCGCCGAAGCGTACGCGGTCTGGATCTGCGTGATGACGTTCGTGACCTCGTTGAACGGCTTGGTGTACTGGTTGGCGTAGGAGAGGAAGCTCGACAGCCCGCCGATGGTCAGGCGGCCGTTGACGGCAGCCAGCGCGCCCGCAAAGCCGACCGCCGCGTACACCAGCGAATTGACGAAGCGCGTGCAGGGGTTGGTCAGGGAGGAGAAGAACGTCGCCTTGAGCGAGCAGTCGCGCAGGCGCTCGTTCACCTCGTCGAACGCGGCAAGGGTCTGCGCCTCGTGGCCGAAGGCCTGAACGAGCTTCTGCTCGCCGATGGCCTCGTCGATGAGCGCGGTCTGCTCGCCGCGCGTCACGGATTGCAGGCGGAACATCGCATACGTCCGCTTGGCGATGAAGTTGGCGACCAGCAGCGAGAGCGGCGTGATGAGCACGACCAGCAGCGTGATCGGCGCGCTTAACGTCAGCATGAAGCCCAGTGTGCCCAGAATCGTCATCACGCCGGAAAAGAGCTGGGTGAAGCCCATCAGCAGGCCGTCCGCGAACGTGTCCACATCGGCGATCATGCGGCTGACGGTGTCGCCGGTCGGATGCGCGTCGAGGTAGGAAAGCGGAAGGTTCTGGATGTGCGCGAAGGCGTCGCGGCGGATGTCGCGCACGGTGTCGTAGGTGATGCGGTTATGCAGCGCGTTCATCAGCCACTGCGCCGCCGCCGTGACGACGATGCAGACGGCGATGGTCAGCAGAATCGGCTTCAGCGCGGCGAAATCCACCGCGTTCGGGCCGACGATGCAATCCACCGCGCGGCCGACGAGAATCGGCACATACAGCGTCAGCGCGACGCTGATCAGGCACAGCGCCAGCGAGAGCACGACCAGCGAGACGTGCGGGCCGATGTAGCGGAGCACGCGGCGCATGACCGCGCCCTGCGAGGCGATGGAGGGCTTTTTCTTGTCGTTGGCCATTTAATGTCCCTCCTTCTTGAACTGGGAGGCATAGATCTCCTGATAGAACGGGCAGGCGGCGAGCAGCTCGTCGTGCGTGCCCAAGCCCGCAACGCGGCCGTCGTCCAGCACGATGCGGTTGTGGTGGCTGCGCGCGGCCGCGAAGACCGGCAAAGGATCCACCACGGACGTGTACGGATGCCAGAGGATGCGCCTGTCCCGCAGCGGCAGGGGCTCTTCTTTGCCCACGGCTGCCGCCTGTCCTGTCAGGGAGGGCACATGCCGGGACAGCGCAGGCAGCAGCACGGCGCAGGCATCGGCCAGTTCCTGCCAGCCCGCCGCATCCAGCCGGGCCACACGGGGCAGGACGACCACCGGCGCATCCTCGCCCCAGGCCGCCAGACGGCGACGCAAAAATTCAGGATTGTCGGCCAGCACCCGTTCCCGGTCATGCCGTTCCCCGGCGCTCAGGCCTTCCGGCTCTTCCGGCGCCATCAAGATCACCGCCGCCGGGCGCAGTCCTTTCAGGCGCAGGGCCTGCAGGGAGAGCAGCACATGATTGAGCGCGCCCAGGCAGTTGCTGCCCACCAGCAGGACAGGCAGATCCAGGGCCGCCATGAAATCCAGCGTGTCTTCTTCCTCATTGATGGGGACAGCCATGCCGCCCGCGCCTTCCACCAGCAGCAGGGAGGCCTCCGTCTCCTGCCAGTGGGCCCGGACATCCTCGGCCAGCCCGGCCACCGTCAGGCGCTGCCCTTCTTCC
>USFU01000086.1 GCA_900554135.1 uncultured Collinsella sp.
GTCGACAAGGAGGAGATCGGTTCCGTGGGTGCCACCGGCATGACGAGCCGCTTCTTCGAGAACACCGTCGCCGAGATTATGACGCTCGCCGGCGAGGACAGCCCGCTGGCCCTGCGTCGCGCACTCGCCCGCAGCCGTATGCTCTCCTCCGACGTGTCCGCCGGCTTCGACCCGGGCTACGCCGGCAAGTTCGAGACCAAGAACGCCGCCTTCATGGGTCGCGGCCTGTGCTTTAACAAATACACGGGCAGCCGCGGCAAAGGCGGCTCCAACGACGCCGACGCCGAGTACGTGGCGCTTATCCGCGACATCATGGACGAGGCCGGCGTGGACTTCCAGACCTGCGAGCTCGGTCGCGTCAACGCTGGCGGCGGCGGCACCATCGCCTACATCATGGCCGAGTACGGCATGAACGTCATCGACTCCGGCGTTGCCGTCCTGTCCATGCACGCCCTGTGGGAGGTCGCCAACAAGGCCGATATCTACGAGGCCTATCGCGGCTACAAGGCCTTCATCGAGCGCGCCTAACCAACCCTCGTAACTTGCGGTGAAATACGGATTGATTTGGCCTTTCAATGGCACAAACAGACCGTATTCCACCGCAACTTTTTAGCGGGAGGAAGATTCCATGTTACAGGTCATCATTTCGCCCGCTAAACAGATGCGGGTTGTCCAAGACGCCTTTAGCGTTCAAGGCATACCGCCTTTTGCGCATCAAACGGCCCGACTCCATCAGGCACTGCTGGGCATCGAACGCGAGGATGGCGCGGCAGGTCTTCAGGCACTTTGGAACGTGAGCGACAGGCTACTTACGACGTGCCTGGATACGCTTCACGAAATTATGCCCGTCCTGAGCGATGCCGACCTCGCCGATCCCGATATCGCGCGTCGAATCTCCCCCGCCGTCATGTCCTACCACGGCATCCAATACCAAAGCATGGCGCCCGAGGTGATGGATTCCGCGCAGCTCGCATGGCTGCAAGACCATCTGTGGATTCTCTCGGGCCTCTACGGATGCGTACGCCCCTTTCATGCCGTTGAACCGTATCGGCTGGAAATGGGCGCGAAGCTCGCCGTCGACAACGCCCGTGACCTCTATGCGTTTTGGGGCGACAAACTTGCATGCGCCATTGCGCCGACCGGCTCCAACACCACGATCGTCAACCTCGCCAGCGCGGAATACGCCAAAGCCGTTCTGCCCCGCCTCACCACCGATGCCACGGTCGTCACCTGCCTCTTTGGCGAAGGCATCCGCAACGGCAAGCCCATCCAGCGCTCGACCGCCAGCAAAAAAGCACGCGGCTCCATGGTGCGTTGGATGGCAGAAAACAAGCTCGAGGATGCAAGCGGGCTCACCGCGTTCGACGTCGGCTACCGCCACGCCCCCAATCTTTCAAATAAAAACACCTTGGTCTTCCTGAACGAGCAGGCCTTGTAGGCCCGCCGCTACTTTTGAAGATGCTGCCTAGGCACGGCGTCTATTCCGCCAAGCCGTCGGCTTTGGCAATTTCATTTGTCGAGCCGTCCTGATAGGTAATCTTGACGTGTTCAACCTCGGACACCGCAACGCCCGACGGGGGCTCCAGGCGCCATTCCGTCAGCGCGATATCCATCGTCGTGGGCACGTTCCCCTGATCTTTGAGCTTCACCGTGAGTGTTTTGAGCGCCGCATCAAACGTCACGCGTTCGATTTCCTCGCCAGGAATAGACCCGCCGCTCAGCTGCAGTTGCATAAACTCATCGCGCGGATACCAATAGTCGCCCGGCGCGGCAACGGTATTGCCGCCCGCGACCTTCACCGTCATCATCGGCAGGGCCTCGTCGGCCTCAAACTCCCAGGCGGCGCCGCCGCGACCACCAAACGTCCAGATACAAAAGGCAATCACCAGCACGGCAAGCACCGCAAAACCAATCGCGACCAACCCATGGTGAGCGCGGCTCTCCTCGGCAGATACATCCCACTGCGCCTCTCGATATAGATGCTTGTCTTCCATGTTCGCCTCCCCGCAGGCACGCTCGTTGGCCCAATCGTACCCATTCAGGCTATACTTGAGCCCACCACATAAACGGGGAGCTTGCAGGACAAGACGGCAGGCTGAGATTGGGCGCGCCCGCCCTGACCCGCAAACCTGATATGGGTAATGCCAACGAAGGGAGCCGTGCCAATGAGCACACAAACCGAGCCCAAGCTCGTCACGCAAATCGACTTCGCCCGTGCCGGACAAATCACACCGCAGATGAAAGAAGTCGCCGAGCGTGAGCATCGCGACCCCGAGTACATCCGCGAGCGCGTGGCAGACGGCCGCATCGCCATTCCCGCCAATATCGTGCATATCAAAAAGGGCATGCGCGCCTTTGGTGTTGGCGAGGGCCTGTCCACCAAGGTCAATGTGAACCTGGGCATCTCGGGTGATAAGGCCGATGCCGCCGAGGAGTGGAAGAAGGTCAAGATCGCCGAGGACTATGGCGCCGACGCCATCATGGACCTCTCCAACTCGGGCAAGACGCGCCAGTTCCGCCAGCAGCTCATCGACGAGACGCCGCTCATGGTGGGCACCGTCCCCATGTACGATGCCATCGGCTACATGGAAAAGCCGCTGGTCAAGCTGACCAAGGACGATCTGCTCGAGGTCGTGCGCGCGCATGCCGAGGACGGCGTGGACTTTATGACCATCCACTGCGGCATCAACAAGTCGGTCATCAAGACCTTTAAGGAGACCGGCCGCCTGATGAACATCGTCAGCCGCGGCGGCTCGCTGCTGTTTGGCTGGATGGAAGTCACCGGCAACGAGAACCCCTTCTATGAGTTCTACGACGAGGTGCTCGAGATCTGCCACGAATACGACGTGACGATCTCGCTCGGCGACTCCTGCCGCCCGGGTTGCCTCTACGACTCCAACGATGCCACCGAGACCGCCGAGATGATCGAGCTGGGCAAGCTGTGCAAGCGCGCATGGGCCGCCGGCGTCCAGGTCATGGTCGAGGGTCCGGGCCACATGGCGCTCGACGAGATCGCCGCCAATATGAAGCTGCAGAAGCGCCTGTGCCACAACGCCCCGTTCTATGTGCTCGGGCCGCTGGTGACCGATATCGGTGTGGGCTACGACCACATCACCGCCGCCATCGGTGGTGCCATCTCCGCGAGCTCCGGCGCCGACTTCCTGTGCTACGTGACGCCCGCCGAGCACCTGTGCCTGCCCAACGCCCAGGACGTGCTCGACGGTCTCATGGCCACCAAGATTGCCGCGCACGCCGCCGACATTGCTAAGAAGGTGCCGCACGCCCGCGACCTGGACGACAAGATGGGCCAGGCGCGCCGCGAGCTCGACTGGGACGCCATGTGGAAGTGCGCTCTCGACCCGGTCACCGGTAAGAAGCGCTACGAGGAGTCCCCTGCCGCCACCGAGGGCACCTGCACTATGTGCGGCAAGATGTGCGCCGTCCGTACCGTCAACAAGGTGTTCGAGGGCACGACGATCGACCTTGGCATGGAGGACTAGGCTCCTCGCTGCGTGTTTTAGCAGCGAGTTGGCTCCCGTCAATTGTTGACGTGTGAACATTTACTTACATTTGCGTAAAGATTGCATCGCACGCCCGGGTTCGACATAGAGTCGGCCCGGGCATCTTTATAATGCGGATAAAAGACCCATTTGAATCCGACCGAACAAGGGAGCGAACATGGATCGTAGTAGGGTTCCTGCCGTTCTATCCATCGCGGGATCTGACTCCAGCGGTGGCGCCGGCATTCAGGCCGACATCAAGACCATCACAGCACATCGTCTGTACGCCGAGACGGCCATTACCGCCATCACCGCACAGAACACCCTAGGCGTTACCGCCGTGCAGAACATCTCCCCCGATATTGTCGCCGCGCAGATCGATGCCGTTTTTGACGACATCCGCCCCAGCGCCGTCAAAATCGGCATGGTTTCGTCTGTCGAGATTATCGAAGTCATCGCCGACCGCTTGAGCGCCTGGGACGCAACGAACGTGGTCGTCGACCCCGTCATGGTTGCCACCTCGGGCGCGCGCTTGATTGCCGAGGATGCCTCCGAAGCACTCACCCGCCGCCTGTTCCCGTTAGCGACGGTCATCACGCCTAACATTCCCGAGGCTATGGCGCTGCTCGACTACGAGGTCGATTCCGAACGCACGCAGCAAAATGCCGCCATGCTTCTCACCCGCCGCTTTGGCTGCGCGGCCTTGGTTAAGGGCGGGCATTTTGTCAACGAGGCCAACGACGTACTGGCCGAGCCTGCGCCCCTCGACGACGAGGGCAACCACCTGGGCGACCCGCTCACCACGTGGTTCCGCCACAAGCGTATCGAGACTAGTAATACGCACGGTACCGGCTGCACGCTTTCGTCCGCCATCGCCTGCGCGCTGGCCCAAGGCATGGATCTTGCCGATGCCGTCAACGCCGGCAAGGCCTACCTAACGGGCGCTCTCGCTGCCGGCTTTGACATGGGCAAAGGTTCCGGCCCCGTCAACCACATGTGGCAATATTAAATAGCCAGCAACCTGCCAAAAAAGGACAGGTTTATTTTGGCAGGTTTTATCTGGGCAAATGTCAAAACCGCCATAAGGGCACCTTTGTGGCGGTTCCTGCAAATATCTCAATCTGTAACAGTTAGAGCCCTTTTTTAGGTCCACCTGTTACAGATCGAGATTTTTCACTCTGGTCCTTTCGCATATCTCGATCTGTAACAGATAGAGACGATTTAGCCGCCCAAATGTTACAGATCGAGACATTCAAATTCCGCTGAAACGAAAATCTCGATCTGTAACAACAACTCGGCAAAATCGACTCAAGATGTTACGGATCAAGACAAACAGGTGGTGCAAAAGGGTCAGGCTAGTTTGCACCAAAAACCGTCGCAACATTCGATGAAAATCGCGCAAACGCGAAAAATCATCGGATGTTGCGACGGTTTGATTTTAGATAGCGGTCGAGCAAAGGACCAGGGCGCCTAGTCGTCAGCGAGTTGAATTCCCAACAAACCCGAGAGTGCCAGCGCCTGCTCGGCATTGACCGTCAAGCCACGCAGCTCACGGTAGTCACCCGAGACGACAGGGGCCGCGAATGTACAGCGCGACACATCAACGCCGGAAAGCGACGTCTTAAACACATCCACACGCGTCAGGTCACAGCCATCCAGGCGTATCTGACCCAGCTTAGCACCCTGAAACGCGGCCTCGCTCAGACGCGTATCGCGTGCTGTCATAGGGCCAATACGCCCCTCCGAAAGGTTCGCATAGCTCAAATCGCACGATGCAAACGACACACTCGACAGACGCGCCCTGAGCAAGTTGAGTCCCGGCGCCGAGCAGTCAACGAAGTCACAGCGGTTGAGCCAGCAGCCTTCCATGTTGCAGCGGATAAAGCGGCAGCCGCGAAACACCACGTTGTGAAACATCGAGCCGCTCCAGTCAACGCCATCGAACTCGCAAGATCGGAACACGACGCCATCGAAGGTCGCGCCGTTCGCAACGTCATAGGCAAGATCCAAATCCTCAAAAGCGGTATTGGAGACGAGTTCGTCGCCCTCAGCAAATAGGTCGATGAGCTCGTCCATGCCCATATGGCAGCCAAGCCGTTCGTTTACCCGGGCAAAACCACCGCAAAGGTGCCTGTCCCCTTTGCGGTGGCTTGGGGTCGCGCTACTCACCGAGCATCTCTTTGAGCTTGGCTGCCACGGCATGTCCCAAGCTCTCATGGCTTTCGGGCATCATATGCAGATAGTCGATATCGCCCGGCTCGGCAAACTCGGCGGCATTCAAAAAGTCGCAGCCAAACTGCTCAGCCACGTGCGCATAGTACTCGCCAAAATGCTCAGATGCCTCAACGGAATGCTCGTCAAAGTCGGTCATATACACATCGGCGATCTGCGGCTTAATCTTGATGGGAGCAATCAGCAGAATGCGCGGACAAGGCGCAGCGTCGGTCCACGGAAACGCGCGGACGGCGCGAATCAGCGCCATGGCGCCACGGGCGATATCGGAAGCTGTCACGTTAAAGACCGTCTTACAGTCGTTGGTGCCCAGCATGATCACAATGGCGTCCAGCGGCTTATGGGCCTCGAGCAGCATCGGAAGCGCGCGAATGCCGTTGAGGTTAGTGTCCAGATGGCACATATCGTCGCGCACCGTCGTGCGGCCGTTGAGTCCCTCCTCAATCACATGCCAGCCCTCGCCCAGGTCACGCTGTGCCACGCCGCACCAGCGCACATCGCGCGCATAGCGCACCGCGGAGCCATCGCGCATACCAGCCGGATCATAGCCATAGGTGTTGCTATCACCAAAGCACAGAACGTTTTTCATCGTAAGCCCTTCCTTTAGTAAAAAGCCGACGGGAGCAGCCCCCGTCGGCTCGGCATGTCGCATCACGCGCACCGTTTACAGGTACTTGCGCCAGTCGTCGTCATCCTCATCGTCCTCGGCAGCGGCCTGAGCCTGCTCGGCGGCACGGGCGGCCGCGGCGCGGGCAGCAACCTGAGCATAGGACTCCTCGTTACGCTCGGGGAAGCTTGCCAGCACGTGTTCAAACTTGGCGAAGTCCTCATCCCAGCGCGTAGAAGGCACGGCAAAGAACACCTGCTTGACCTTAAAGTCGCCCGATGCGAGCTCCTCGCGGAAGAGCTCTGCCACGGCCTCGGCATCAAAGCCGTTATTGTCGCAGCCCCAAGCACCCAGCACGAGCTTCTCGCGACCCAGCTCATCGCAGATGGCAAGGACAAAGCGGATACGGTCGCGCAGGGCATCCAACAGGGCGTCGTCACTCACGCGGTACTCCTGGCGGGCGCGCTTGACGTTGGGTGCGGCGGCAACGATCACATCGGCGTATGCGTGCACGTGGTTGCGGTCGAAGCGCACGGCGGGCACCACCAGCGCACGATTGCGGTAAAGCTCGCAGTTGATGTTGCGGCGACGGTTCTCGCCGTACCACTTACGCTGCTTGTCGAGCACGTTGTACAGGTACGAATCGGCGCAGAGCGTGGCCTCCTGGCCCAGGTAGCCCTGGATATAGCCGCCGCCCGGATTGGTAAACGAGGCAAAGGCAAGCACGGCCATATCGCAGAACTGCGCATAGCCGCGGCCGTTATCGAGGATTGCCTGCGTGGCGGAGGCATCAAGCACAGTGACCTCGGGCAGGACCGGAGCAGCCTCCTCCGCGGGCGCGGACTCGGCTTCGCCGGCCGACTCGT
>USFU01000087.1 GCA_900554135.1 uncultured Collinsella sp.
AATGAAAAACCACCACAAAGGTGCCTGTCCCCTTTGTGGTGGTTTTTGTTAGAGAGCGGGTGGGAGGGTGTCGAGGAGGGCGCGGGCGGTGTTGGCTGCGCAGTCGCGCGAGTCGATGATGTAGTCGGCCCAGGCGCGGTAGCGCGGCATGCGCTGCTCGGCCAGCTTGTCGATACCGTCGCGGGCGGTGATGGGGCGACCTTTGTGGGCGAGCTCATCGAGCTTGCGGTTGAGCATCACAATCTGACTGTTCTGGTGCAGCAGCGGGTAGTTCTCGTCTCGCGTGACGACGCCGCCGCCGGTGGAAAGTACCAGGCCGCTGCGCTTGGAGATGTCGGCCAGGGCCGCCGTCTCCTGCTCGCGGAAGGCCGGCTCGCCGCGCTCGACGATAAAGTCGGCGCAAGGCATGCCCAGACGCTCCTCGAGGGCGCGGTCCAGGTCGATGTGCTCGCGGCCAGTGAGCAGGGCGATCTGCTCACCCACGCGGGTTTTGCCCGAGCCCGGCATGCCGATCAGTGCGATGTTTTGCTCGCGGTGAGATAGACGCTCCGTTACGTCCAGGATGCGCTCGCGCGGGGTGACCTGGCCGGTATAGCGCTCGACGGCTTGCGCCGCCTGGGCCACAAGCATGAGCAAACCGCCGATGCAGGGGATGCCGCGACGCTCGGCCTCGAGCATGAGTCCCGTGCGGGCGGGGTTGTAGACGATATCGATGACGCCCTCGAGCGCGTCGAGGCCCTCGAGCGTGCAAGGTGCGTCGGGGCAGTGGGGAAACATACCGGCAGGCGTGCAGTTGACGAGCAACGCGGCGTCGGACTGCTGTGCGATGTTGTCGTAGTTGACCTCGCTCGTGCGTCCCACGGGAACCACGATCGCGCCCAGGTCGCCCAGCACCATACTTGCCGTGGTGCCGGCGCCTCCGGTGGCTCCGAGCACGAGGACCTTCTTGCCGGCAATCTCCACGCCTAACTCCTCGACCAGGCACTGGAAACCGAAGTAGTCGGTGTTGTCGCCGCGCAGACGGCCATCGGGCAGGCGCGTGATTGTGTTGACGTTGCCCATGCGTTCGGCGAGCGAGCTCAGCTCGTCCAGGTAGTCCATGACGGCGCGCTTGTAGGGAATGGTCACGTTGGTGCCCTCCCACTCGTCGCCCGTTATAAAGGCCGCGAGGTCTTCGGGCTCGCGCTCAAAACGCACGTACTCAAGCCCCGCGAGTTCCTTGTAGATGGTCGGGGTGTAGCTGTGGCCCAGCACGCGGCCCAGCACGCCGTAGGGGCGGGTTGTGGCGACGTCAGTCATCTAGAGCACCTCCGTGTAGCTGCCAAAGTAGGTGAAGCTCTCGCACACGTCATCGATGGAATCGAGTAGGTCGTCAAGCGCCTTGCTGCCAAAGGGGCAGTCCAGGTCAAAGTAGAACATAAACTCAAAGTCGCGCCCGGGGATGGGGCGGCTCTCGAGCTTGATGAGGTTGATATTGAGCGCATAGAATCGCTCGAGCACGCGATAGAGGGCGCCGGGCTCGTTGGCCGTGGTGATCATGAGCGAGGTGCGGTTGGCACCGGGATAGACGCGTGGCTCGCGGCTGATGACGACGAAGCGCGTGTAGTTGTTGTCCGAGTCCTGAATGTTGGGCTCCAGCACCTCCAGGCCGTAGAGCGCCGCACAGCTGCGCGAGGCGATGGCGGCGACGTCGGTGCGCTCGGAGTTGGCGACCATCTCGGCCGACATGGCCGTGTTGAGATACTTGGTGGCGTGCAGATCGTGCGCCTCGATAAAGCCGGCGCATTGCGCGATGGCCTGACCGTGGCTATAGACCTCACGAACATCCTGCAGCTTGGTGCCGGGCTTGACGAGCAGGCTGTGGTCGATCTTGAGGCGCAGCGAGCGCACGATGTGGAAGTCGAACTGTGCGAGCAGGTCGTATACCGCGTTGACCGAGCCCGCGGTGGAGTTTTCAATGGGCAGTACGCCAAACTCGCAGAAGCCGTCGCGCACGGCGCGCATGACACCTTCGAAGGACTCGAAGAACGCGATATCGGGCACGTCGAAGAGCTTGCACGCGGCGATCTGACTGTAGGCGCCCTCTACGCCCTGGCAGGCGACGCTGGCGGTCTGGGGGAAGGGCGTGTCGAAGGCCTCGGCAGTGGTGTGGGCCTTTTGCGAGACCGTGACGCCCTTGAGCTCATTGATGTAGCGCTGCTGCTCGGCCTTGCTCATGCTCATGAGGAGGCGGAACAGCGTGATGGTCTGCGCCTCGTAGCGCTCGGGCGCGCGGCCGGCAAGGTTGTTGAGTTTGGAGCGCTCGCGGGCAGGGTCGAAGACGGCCTTGCCCATCTCGATTTTTGATTTGGCGACCTCGGTGGCAATGTCCATGCGTTCGACAAAACTGTTGAGGAGCGTGGTGTCGATGCCATCGATGGTCTTGCGGATGTCAGCAAGGTCCATAGGGACCCCTTTCGTGAATCGATATGCGGGGTAGTTAATTTGGGACGGGGCTTTTTTAGCTACACCGGCAGTTGACACGACTGTTTGGCCGATTTGCGGCCGGGGTAGCTAAAAAAGCCCCGTCCCAAATTAACTACCCTTGGGGTGGGTGGACTAAAGCTGGGCGGCGTCTTCTAGGAGGGCGTCCCAGATGGCCAGCGCTGCGGCTGCTTCGGCTACGGGGACGGCGCGCGGGACGATGCAGGGATCGTGGCGGCCGTGGACTGAAAGCTCGGCATTTTCCATAGCGTCCATGTCCACCGTCTGCTGCTCGCGGCCAATGGAGGGCGTGGGCTTTACGGCCATGCGCCACATGACGGGAGCGCCGGTTGAAATGCCGCCCAGGATACCGCCGGCATTATTGGACTCGACCTCGATCTTGCCGGTCTCGGAGTCGATGCGATACGGATCGTTGTTCTCGCTGCCGCGCATGGCGGCGACGGCAAAGCCCATGCCAAACTCCACGCCCTTCACGGCGGGAATCCCAAACGCGATCTGCGCGATGCGGTTTTCGATGCCGTCGAACATGGGGTCGCCGATGCCCGCGGGCAGGCCGTAGATACCGCACTCCACGATGCCGCCGATGCTGTCGAGCTCGTCGCGCGCGGCCAGAATCTCTTGGCGCATGCGGCCGGCGGCAGCAGGATCGATGCACGGCAGGTCGTTCGAAAGGATCGCCTTGCGGTCGGTCTCGCGATAGACCATGTCGTCCATGGGCAGATCGGAGATGCCACCGATCTGCGCCACGTGAGCCATCACCCGAATACCGCGGGCCTCGAGCGCCTGCAGCGCGATGCCGCCCGCGATGCATAGGGGGGCCGTCAGGCGGCCGGAGAAGTGTCCGCCGCCGGCGACGTCGTGCATGTTGTGGTACTTCACGCGTGCTGGGAAATCCGCATGGCCCGGGCGGGGCTTACGGCGCAGCTCGGAGTAGTCCTTGGAGCGCGTGTTGGTGTTCTCGATGATCGCGGCGATAGGCGCGCCCGTGGTGTGTCCATCAACTATGCCGGCGATAATGTGGGCGGCGTCGGCCTCGCGGCGCTTGGTCGCGGTCTCGTCACGGCCGGGGGCGCGAAGGTCCAAAAAGGCCTGCAGCTGCTCCAGGTCAACGGCGATACCTGCCGGAATACCATCGAGCGAGCAGCCGATAGCGGGGGAGTGCGACTGGCCGAAGATGCTCAAACGCAAGACGTTGCCAAAGGTCGAGGACATGCTATTCCTCCTCGAGCGTGACCTTGCCGCCCAACAGGCGGTAGTGGTCGAAGAAATCGGGATAGGACTTGTTGACGGCCTCGGCGCCGTGGATCACGACCTCGCCGGTGGCGCGACTCGCGGCGATGGCGGCCATCATGGCGATGCGGTGGTCGTTGTGCGAATCGACCTCGCCGCCGGTAAGGGCATCGACGCCCTTGATGATGAGGTCGTCACCGGCGATGCACACCTGCGCGCCCAGCGCGGTGAGCTCGCGGGTGGTGGTGACCAGACGGTCAGATTCCTTGATGCGCAGGCGTGCACAGTCACGGATGAACGTGCGGCCCTGGGCCAGCGATGCCACGGCCGAGATGACGGGCGCTAGGTCAGGAATGTCGTGGGCGCTCATCTCAAAGCCGGCGAGCTTGTCGGACTGGACGGTGGCGGCGTTCGTGGAGCGCACGATGCGGGCGCCAAAGCGCGAAAGCGCGGCGAGCACGTTGCGGTCGCCCTGTGCGGAGCTTAGCGACACGCCCTCGACGGTGATCGGGTCGGTGCCGATGGCGCCGGCGCACAGCCAAAAGGCGGCGTTGGACCAGTCGCCCTCGACGGCTACGCTGCCGGGCGTGCGGTACGAGCCGCTGTTCACGCGGAAGTTCGTGACCTCGGGCTGGCCGTCCTTGGCCGGAATGCGCTCGACGTTGACCTCGACACCAAAGGCCTTCATGGCCTGGATGGTCAGGTTGATATAGGGGCGGCTCTCGATAAGGCCGGTCACCTGCACGCAGGAGGGCTGGGCCAGCAGCGGGGCCGCCAGCAGCAGGCCGGAGATGTACTGCGAGCTCACGTTGCCTGGCAGGATAAAGGTGCCCGGACGCATACGGCCGCTTGTCTTGAGCGGAAAACCGCCCAGGCCCTGCAGGTCGCAGCCGGCGGCGATGATCTCGTCGGAGAGCGGGGAGAGGGGGCGTGCGCCCAGACGGCCCTGGCCCACGAAGGTGGCCTCCGCACCCAGCGCGCAGGCGACAGGCAGCATAAAGCGCAGCGTGGAGCCGCTCTCACCGCAGTCGAGCGTACCGCCGGCAAGGGCCTTGAGCAGGCCAAATTCAATGCTCTTCATGGTGGGGTGGACCTGGAAGCCGTCCTCGACGGTCTCGATGCGGGCGCCGAGCGCCGTGAGGCAGCGCACCGTGGCGTCGATATCGGCGCAGGTCGTGTTGCAGGCAACGTGCGTCTCGCCGTTGGCAAGCGCGGCGCAGATGATGAGGCGATGCGCCATCGATTTGGACGCGATGGCGGGAACGGTGCCCTTGAGCGGGGACGGGGTGATGCGGGCTAACATGCGGAAGCGTCTCCCTTCTGGCCGAGGCCCTCGGCAATCAAATCGTGGAAGGTGGAAAGCGGCATGCGGTCGATGCTGCAACGGCCAATGTCATGCGGAATTACCAGGTCGATGGTGTCGCCCGTGCGCTTTTTGTCGTGGAGCGCCTCGGCAAAGACGGCATCGGCATCTAGGTCGCAGCGGGTCTTGAGGCCGTGGCGGGCGCAGAGCTCCTCAATACGATCGGGCAGCTCGGCGTCACAAACGCCATGCAGGGCTGCGGCACGCGTGATGATGCCCATGCCAATCGACACGCAGTTGCCGTGGCCGAGCTCAAAGTGCTCGCAGGCCTCAACGGCGTGTCCGGCGCTGTGTCCAAAGTTGAGGAGCTTGCGCTGATTGGTTTCGCGCTCGTCGGCAACGACCACGGCGCGCTTAATGTCGATATTGCGGGCGATGATGAGCGCCACGCGGGCCACGTCGCGGTTCAGCAGCTCAAGCGTGAGTGGGGTCTTCTCCAGTTCGGCGAAGAGCTCGGGGTCTGCGATCACGGCGTGCTTGACGACCTCGCCGCAGCCGTCGGCGAACTGTTCGGGCGTGAGGGTTGCCAGGCACCCCACGTCGGCGATGACCACGCTCGGCTGCCAAAAGGCGCCGGCCAGGTTCTTGCCGGCTGCCAGGTCGATGGCCGTCTTGCCGCCGACCGACGAATCCACCATGGCGAGCAGGCTTGTGGGAATCTGCACAAACTTGCAGCCGCGCATGTAGGTGGCGGCCACAAAGCCTGCCACGTCGCCCACGACGCCGCCGCCGAGCGCCACGATCACGTCGGAGCGCGAAAGCTCGTGCTCGGCCACAAACTCCAAAATGGCAACGTAGGTCTCGGCACGCTTATGGGCCTCGCCGGCCTCGAAGGTGCAGATGCTCACCTCGTAGCCTGCGGATTCGAGGCTCTGCTTAACGGGCATCTGGTAGAGGGGGCCTACGTTGGTGTCCGTCACGATGACGGCGCGCGAGCCGCCGGAGGTGGCGCGGACGAGCGGGCCTGCCTGCTCCAGCAAAAACGTGCCCACATGCACCTGGTAGGGGCGTGCGGTGTCGATATCGATGGTAATCGCCATAAGCTTCGGTCCTTTCGACCTGGCGTGATGGGTGGTCTAGTGGGAGGCCTCGTCGTCGAGCGCGCGCTTGATGCGGTCGCCCTCGGCAAGGAGATTCTCCAGATAGCGCTGGTCGCGGTCCTTAAGGGCGCGGCTGTAGGCGCCGAGCGATTCGATCAGATGGTCAATCTCGAAGGCGAGCGCATCGGCGTCGTCGATCATGAGCTCGGACCACATCTGCGGATTGAGATGCGCCACGCGGGTGAGGTCGCGGTAGCTGCCGGCCGAAAAGCCGTGGTGGACCTGAGCGGTCGGGCTCTTAACATAGGCGTTGGAGACGACGTGCGCGAGCTGGCTCGTAAAGGCGATGACGCGGTCGTGCTCGGCGGCGCTTGTTACGCTGAACTTGCCAAAGCCCAAGGGGCGTACCATCTCGCGCACCTGGCCCAAAAGCTCCAGCTTAAGTGCGTCGTCCACTGCGGGCGGTACGAGCACGAGCGGTGCGCCCTGGAACAGGTCGGCGCGGGAGTGCGCGTAGCCCGAGAACTGCGTGCCCGCCATGGGATGCGCGCCCACAAAGTAAAAACCGTGCTCGCGGGCAAGCTTAAAGGCGCGCTCGCACACGATGCCCTTGACGCCCACGGTGTCGATCACCACGGGGCCCATGATGGCCTCGGTGTCGGTGGCGTCGGCGAGTGCCTGGGCGTGCGTCTCGAGCCACTCGATGCAGGCCTCGGGGTAGCATGCCAGGACGATGATGTCGCATTCGCCGAGCGTCTCGTCGTTGAGCTCGCCGGCAACGGTGCCCATGCTGGCGGCCGTCATGACGTCGTCGTCGGGGTCCCAGGCCAGCACGCGGACGCCCGCCTGCGCATAACCGCGGGCAAAGCTACCGCCGATGAGGCCCAGGCCCACGATACCGGCGCACTTGGGGCCGCCCTGGTTAACGCGTGCGTTTCTCACCGTACCCATGGCCTACTCCTGAACGGTCTCTTGGCAGACGACCTCGCGGATGGCGCGGATGCGGCGCATGGTGTCGTCGAACTGGTCGGGGGTGAGGGCCT
>USFU01000088.1 GCA_900554135.1 uncultured Collinsella sp.
CCCCCCCCCCCCCCCGCACATCCGCCGCCCCCCCCCCCCCGCCCCCCCCCCCCCCCCCCCTTTTTTTCTCTTTTCCTCCCCCCCCCCCCCCCCCCCAACCCCCCCCCCCCCCCCCCCCCCCCCCGGAGACCCTCCCTGCCGTCACTTTGTTCGAAGACTTTGTTGCTCGCCGCTTCGCGGCTCGAGGTCCCCGTTCTCCTCGGCGGGGTTGTCTGATGGTCTTGTTGAACTTCGGCCTTTGGCTCAAAGAAAAACGGGGGATGCGATCTGCATCCCCCGTTTTTGTTGCGGTTACTCTAAGTCAATAAATTTGGTGCTTATGACATGGCCGTCTTTGACGAGCATTCTGGCCATGGTGGGGCCTCGGCTGCCTCTGGGGTAGCTGGCGCTGCCGGGATTGAGGACCAGGCAGCGGCCCACTTGGGCTTCTTTGGTTACGTGGGTGTGACCGTTGATGGCTACGTCTACGGATCCCACGGGCAGGTCTTCGCGGTAGTGGGCTACAGCGAATTTGAGGCCTTCGTAGGTAAAGAGGGCCAGACGGTCAACATCCGGGCCGTAGTCGCGGTAGTAGTCGTTGTTGCCTAGGACCGCTCGCACGGGGGCGATGGTGCATAGATGCTCGTAATCCATCTCTGAGGTGAGGTCTCCGGCGTGGATGATCAGATCTGCGCCCTTGAGCTCGTCCAGAAGCGCGGGCGAAAGATAGCCGTGGGTGTCCGAGATGATGTCGATGCGCTTGGCGCCTGCACTGTTCATGAGATCCCTTCTGCAAAACCGATTCGACGTATATACAAAAAGCCCCACGGCTCCGCAGACAATTGGTCTACAGGGCTGCGGGGCCAGTGTGCTAGAGGCTCAGGGCCTTCTTGAGCGGCACAACGCGGCGGCGCGAGACCGGCACGCGTTCGTCGACGCCCGTAATGCCCAGTTGGATAGCGCCCGAGGGCACCGTCTCGACATCTGTGACGCACGCCAAGTTGACGATATAGCGACGATGAACGCGAAAGAAGCCAAAGTCGCAAAGCTTGGCCTCGAACTGCGCCAGCGAAGTCGTCGATAGAAAACGGTCATCGACGGTATAGATACAGGAGTAATCGTCCTTGGCCATGATGAAGCGAATGTCATCCACGGGAATGAGGACTTTACGGCCGCCCTTTTCCACCGGAATGCGCTCGATGGTGGCTTTGCTGTCCGTGACGGGCTTGGCGCGCTGCATGACCTTCTCGATCGCGCGATCCAGGCGTGCCTCCTCAACCGGCTTCATTAGGTAATCGACGGCATCTACGTCGAACGCCTCGACGGCATGATCGCTATACGCGGTCACAAACACAATCGCCGGTGGATTCTTAAGCTTATGCAGTGCCTCGGCAAGCTGCAGACCGGAAGCACCGGGCATCGAGATATCGAGAAATACGACATCGACGCGGCTTTCCATCAACATCTCAATGGCGGAGCGGACGCTCGACGCCTCAGTGATCGTGCCGATCTTGCCCGTCTGCTCGAGCAAGAAGCGAAGTTCCGAACGGGCCGGGGCCTCATCATCCACAATCATCGCACGCAGCATAGGGATTAAACCTTTCGTCAACAAACTACGCTGGGCATCCGCCGCTTGGCGTTGAGCCCATAGCCTTTTATTTTACTCTTGAATGTCAAAGATGCTCTCTGACAAATCAAGATGCAGGAGCACTTTGGTGCCCTTGCCCGGCGCCGATTCGACGCGCGTATAAGAGTGCGGTCCATAAAAGCGATGGATGCGCTCAGAAATATTGTGCATGGCCACGCCGGCGCCGCCGCCTTGCGGGGAACTGGCATCGGGGCGGGCGGAGCGCTCATCAAACAGCCTGGCGGCGGTGCCCTCGTCCATGCCCACGCCGTTGTCGGCCACGGCAATCAGGATTGCGTCGTCGCCGTCTTGATGGACGGTCACATCGATCTGCAGGGCATCGCCATCGCCCATGCCATGCCGCACGGCATTCTCGACAATGGGCTGGATTACAAAGGCCGGGACCAACGTGTCCTCGACATCCTCGGAGACATCGAAGGTCGCCAGCACGCGGTCCTCGCCAAAGCGCGCCTTCTCAAACGTCAGGTAGCGCTTGGTCTGGGCAACCTCGCGCGAGACCGGGATAAGCGACCCCGAGTTGTCGAGCGTGGCGCGATAGAACGAGGAGAACTCGCGCAGCAGCTCGCGGGCACGCAGCGGATCGGTGCGTGTAAACGACGCGATGGTGTTGAGCGTGTTGAACAGAAAGTGCGGATTGATCTGCGCCTGCAGGGCACGCACCTCGGCACGTGCCGTCAGTTCCTTTTGCACCTCGAGCTCGTGGATGGCGAGCTGCGTGGACAGGATCTCGGCAAAGCCCGAGGCGAGCGCATACTGGGTACGGTCGACGGCGCGCGGAGTCTTGTAGTAGAACTTGAGCGTGCCGACGGTGCGGTCGCCCACCTTGATGGGCGCGATGATGCCGGCAGGGACCTGGTTGTGCGAGCCGTCCGAGCCGACGACGTCCACCACGCGGCTGAACGACTGCACGATACCGTGCTCAATGACGTAGCGCGTGGCAAGCGTGTGGATGGGTGAATCGGGCAGCAGCTTTTCCTCGAACTCGCCCGCGCAGGCCAGCACGTTGCTCTCGTCGGTGATGGCAACGGTCATGGCACGCGTCTCGGGCAGAATACGCTGGCACACCAGGCGCGCCGACTCCTGCGTCAGGCCGCCCTTAATGTCCTCGAGCATGGCCGAGGCAACCGAGAGCGTCTCCTCGGTGTACTGGGAGCGCACCGAATCGGGGTTGAGCGTCAAGAAGATAAAGATGCACAGGAAGATACACAGCAGCGCACAGGCGACCACCGTAGCGATCGGCTCGATGCCGGTCGCCAGGGCAAAGATAAAGTACGCCAACACGCAAACGGCGCAGACAACGGCGATGATACGAAAGATTGAAATTGAATTATCGCGCTGGGCGCGGCGGTCGATCATTCAGCCCCCTCCAGGATGCTAATCAGTTGTGCGTCGCGCCAAAGTTCGTCCATGATCTTGGGCCAGAAACTCTGAAAACGCAGGTAGCTTGCGGCGTTTTGACGGGCATAGGTCTTGGCCTCGTCAATGCCATGGCGCCAGATGCGCAGATATCCCTCGTGCTCGCGGGTAAACATGCTGCGGACCATGGCGGTCTTGCGCACACGATCGTCGAGCTCGCGCGAGATCCACGGACCCGGATAGGGCATGAGCGATGCCGCCGTAACGGGAATGAGCTCCTTTTGGTGCGCGGCAAACGTCAGCTTGGCCCGCTCGTAGTACCAGCGGTACACGTCCTGCATAAAGCGCGGCGAGCGCTTCTCGGACTCTGGCGGCAGGTGGCGCACGGTCCACTCGTTATCGAACCACACGTCGTAGCCAAACATGCGCATGTTAAACAGGTAGTCCAGGTCCTCGCCGCGGGTGATAAACGGGTCGAAGGCCACGCGGGTAAAGGCGCGGGCGTGCAGGGCCATCAGGCCGCCGCACACGTAGTTGGAGCGCGAGATACGGGTACCCGAAAGCGCCTTTTTCATCCAGCGATTAAACTCGATACGCTTGGTCCACCAGCGATGGCAAATGCCCGCTTTGTCCGTGGGAGCCAAAGGCGACCCGTCTCGATCATAGAAGTATCCGCTCTTGACCAAAATCGGCAGGCCCTGACGCGTCTGCTGACCCAGCGCATAGGTCGCGCGCTTCATAAAGTCGGCATCGATGACGGTCTCGTCATCATCCAAAAAGACAACCGCGTCGTGCCCCAGCACCGCCGCGCAGGCAAGACCCATGTTGCGGATAGCACCGTAGCCGCGCAGGCTCACGCACTCGCCCGAACCCTTGGGCGCGATCTGCGCCACGCGGTCGGCAACACGCGAAGCCTGAGCATTGGTGACGACAGTGATCTTGAGCGTGGGATGCGCATTAACGATTTCGTGCACGCGACGGGATACGTCACCCGTGGCGAAAATCGGACAGACCACCAAAAGGATGATGCGCGGAATGTCGCGCACCTGCTCGAGCGAAGTCAGGCAGCGATCGAGTTCCGGGTTGTCAGCGTTGAGCGCTGTCGAGTGATCGTAGGTGCCGGGAGCGTTTGCTTGGGTATCATCGCCCGCCCAATATGTTGGGATCACAACCGTGGCGTTCATACCTTTACCCTCCTTGCAACACAAAAACGGGGCGCCGCCAAACACAGGCGACGCCCCGCGACCTAGCTGGTTCCATCATACCCACTTGGGCTAAACATTGTTTGGAAGTCAGAATGATTTATGCGGCCACTTCCAAAAGAGTACTGCGGATAGGCGCAATTGCCGCCCCGCGCTTGGTTGCCCTACGCCGCCGCCTGGGCCATGTGGGACAGACGAACTAGCAACAAAAAGCCAACCACCAGCAGCACGCCAATGGAAAGGACGCCCAGCGACGGGTTGCCGGTCAGCGAGGTGACGACCGACACCAAAAAGGTGCCCATCACACTTGCGTAGCGGCCAAAGATATCAAAGAAGCCGTAGTACTCGTTGGACTTTTCCTTGGGGATGATGCGGCCAAAGTAGCTGCGGCTGAGCGCCTGCACGCCACCCTGGAACAGGCCGACCAAAATGGCGAGCACCCAAAACTCAAAGGCGGTCTTTAAGAAGAACGCCGCAAAGAGCACGATGCCCATGTAGGCGGCGACGGCCACCATGATCATGCTGAGCGTGCCCACGCGCCCGGCGAGCTTGCCGTAGATGATGGCGGACGGGAAGGCCACAAACTGCGTGACGAGCAGCGCCAGCACCAGCTGGGTCGAATCGATGCCCAAGGCCGAGCCGTAGCTGGTTGCCATGGAGATGACCGTATGGACGCCATCGATGTAGAAGAAGAACGCGACCATGTACAGAAGGATGGTCTTGTTGCTGGCGATCTCGCGCATGGTATGTCCGACCTCGGAGAACACACCGCCCACGATGTGGCCGAGCGTGTCCTCGGGGCCGCGCTCGCGACCGTACTTTTGCTTATAGGTACGAATGAGCGGCAAGGTAAAGATGAGCCACCAGGCACCGGTGATGATAAACGACAGGCGCGTCGCCAGCATGGTGGGGATGCCCAGGGCAGGGCCGCCCATGATGAGCGCCAGGCAGACGATGAACGGCACGGTGGAGCCGATATAGCCCCAGGCGAAGCCCGAGCTGGACACAACATCCATGCGCTCGTCGGTAGCGACGTCGGGCAGCATGGCGTCGTAGAACGTCATGGACGAGTTAAGGCCGATGGTGCACAGCACGTAGACGGTCAAAAACGCCATGGCGGACATGGGGATGGCCTGCGCAAAGCAAAGCACGAGGCCCGTAAAGAAAAAGCCCATGAAGAACTTGATCTTGTTGCCGGCATAGTCGGCAAGCGCGCCCAGGATGGGCATGAGCATGGCAATGACCAGTGAAGCGATCGTCTGCGCGTTGCCCCAGGCGACCACGAGGTCGGCAGAGGAAGCGCCGGTATTGATTGCATTGAAGTAGATGGGCACCACCGAGGTGTTGAGCAGCACGAGGGCCGAGTTGCCCACATCGTACATAACCCAGTTACGCTCGAGCTTGGTGTATTTCATGGACAGGGCCCCTTCGTATTCGCCCGATATGCAGTTAGTTCATCGTACCCCAATTGTCCAGAGGCGCCGGTAAGGATTCGGCAAAGGGGCACGCACGAGCCCTACTCCTCGCGGTCGAACTCTTCGTCGGCGCCGAGCACACGGCCGCTGTAGTTGACGTGACCGGTCACGGCCTCCATGTCGCCTGTTTCGATAAAGCGGGCGACCGTGCACTCGTAATCGACCAGCGCGCGGTCAAAGACCTCGGGGAAGCTCTCGTTCGAGACCCCATCGGTAAAGGGATTCTTCCACGTCAGATGGCCCAGATTGCCGGTGCGCTCGGGCGGCTCGGTCGTCACGCGGTGAGCAAGGCCATCGAGCAGGGAGTAGTCGTGTACTAGGCCCTCGACCAGGGCAAGTGCACGCGTCTTGGCCGAGCCCGCCGGCTCAATGGCGCGATAGAGCAGCTGCATGTCGGCAACGGCGGCCCCGTACTCCCCCGCCGGGATATCGATACCGTACACACGCCCGGCAACATAGCTCATCAGCACGCCGGCCACGCGATTGATGCGGTCGGTAGTAACGATCTCGCCCGCCGGCGGATAGTCGTCGACCGTGGCGCCGTCGCGCTTGACCTGCAGCATCAGTACGTCCAGGTCGCTCTCGAGCACCGCATGGACCTGGCTGCCCGAAGCCTCGAGCTCGGGATCGGAATCCACAATGCCAAACTGCTGCTCGTAGACAAAGGGGTGGGCATTGCGGTCGAGCACATAGTGCGACAGAAGGCCCAGCGCAAAGGCGCGGCCCAGATTGGCATCGCGCGGCTGCAGGCGCGACACGCCGTCGCGCAGGCACGAGAACTGGCGCGACATGCGCGAGCGGTGCATGACTTGAGCAAGCGACGTGCAATCGGAAACGCGCGGCGTCAGGATGTGGAAGAAAAACGGGTCGGGGCCCTGGTTGCCCAGGATAAAAGCAATGCGTTCCTCGTCGGACGTAATGACGCCCTGCGGCAGACGCTCGATGCTTTCCTCGCCAAATAGATGATGGGTGATGAGCGCAGGCATAATAATCCTTTCGATTTCATTCGATGTCACCCATTATGCCCATCGCACGGTCATGCCAAACCTGCGGCGGTAAACGACGGTGTACAGGTCGCCTATGCAAGCCCCAGATGAGCCTTGACCTCGGCGGCACGACGACGGGACACGGGCACCGTCGAGCTCACGCGATCGAGTCGAAGCTCCATAAGTCCCGTGGAGCCGATCTCGACATTATGCACGTCTTCCAAATTAACCAGATAGCTGCGGTGGACGCGGATAAAGCCCTCGGAGGCCAGGCGACGCTCGAGCGAGGAAATCGACTCATTGATCAGGTACGTCCCCTCGGCGCAGACGGCGTTGCAAAAATCGGCGCGCGCCTCAAAGTAGCAGACATCCGCCACGGGAATGAACACCTT
>USFU01000089.1 GCA_900554135.1 uncultured Collinsella sp.
CTGCCGCAAAAGACCGCCTACGAAAACGTGGCGTTTGCCCTGCAGTGCATCGGCAAGCCCAAGGGCGTCATTCGCAGCCAGGTGCCCGAGGTGCTGCGTCTGGTCGGTCTGGCCGATCAGATGGACTCGCTGCCCGACCAGCTTTCCGGTGGCGAGCAGCAGCGCGTCGCCGTTGCCCGCGCCATGGTCAACCGCCCGCCGCTTTTGATCTGTGACGAGCCCACGGGCAACCTCGACCCGGCGATTTCGCTGGGCATCATGAAGCTGCTCGAGCGCATTAACCGCACCGGCACCACCGTGATCGTCGCCACGCACGACCGCGAGATGGTCGATAGCATGCACCGTCGCGTGATCGCCCTCGAGGGCGGCCACGTTATCCGCGACCAGGAGAGGGGAGGTTACGGCAACTATGGCACCAACTAACGTGGGCTACTCCTTCAAAGAGGCAATCAGTCACTTCTTCCGTAACTGGACTACCTCGCTCGGCGCCGTCATCACGATCTTCCTTTCGCTGTTTATCATCGGCCTGTTCATCATGGGCTCCGCGATGCTGAACTCCGTGATCGGCACCGTCGAGGATCAGGTCGTCATCAACGCCTTTATTAGCGATGACGCCGACCAGGCAGATGTTCAGGCCTTTGAGGCCGAGCTCAAGACGTGGAGCAACGTCAAGTCCGTGACGTACAAGGACAAGGACGACGCGCTGGCCGAGTACACGAGCAAGATGTCGGGTAACGCCGACGCTACCATGAGCGCGCTCGACGGTCAGAACCCGCTGCCGGCTTCGTTTGCCATCGAGATGGACGATCCGTCCATGGTCGAGAGCACGGCTCAGAAGCTCAAGAAGAACGCCGATTTTCAGAAGATCGCGGACGACGGCGACGTCAACGCGAGCGTTCTGTACGGCCAGGAGGAAGTGAGCCGCCTGTTCCAGGTGACGAACTACATTCGTATCGCCGCTGTGGTGCTCGTCGGCCTGCTGACCTTTATAGCGTTCATTTTCATTAACAACACGATTCGCCTGTCCATTACGGCGCGTCGTCGTGAGATCGCGATCATGCGTCTGGTGGGCGCAAGCAACGGCTTCATTCGCGGGCCGTTCATTACCGAGGGCGTGCTGCAGGCCATTTTGGGCTCGCTGCTTTCCATCGGCGTGCTGGAGCTGCTGCGCAACCTGATGGTTCCGCGTCTGCAGGAGAGCATCGGCTGGATGTCGTTTGCGCTGCCGATGCAGTACTACCTGGTGACCTACGCCGCGCTGATTCTGGTTGGCGTGCTGATTGGTCTCTTTGGTTCCGCCATCGCCATGCGCCGCTATCTGCGCGTGTAGACGCTGCGGACATATTGCTTGCAACGGGTCGCCCCTTTCCGGGGTGGCCCGTTTTTGTTTCCTGTGCGACGGCAGGATTGCGGACCATTTGGGTAGACTCTTTGGAGTTTGCAATCGATAGTAAGGAGGCGCCATGGGGCGCAATAACAAGCATAAGCGTGGAGCTCGCAATAAGCGCGGGCCGGTGCGCACCGAGCGTCGCCCGAGTCTGACCGGACGCGTGCAGCTCCATGAGCATAGCGCCTACGTTGTAACCGAAAACGGCGACTACAAGGTCATGGGCCGCGGCAAGCGCGAGATTATGGACGGCGATACCGTTGCCGTGAGCATTAAGAACAGCCCGCATGGCGAGCGACGCGCCGTAATCGAGGGCGTCGTCGAGCGTGCAGCCATTAGTGTGGTGGGCACGTACCAGACCGCCGGCCCGCTCGGGGTGATCGAGCCGCTTGATTCTCGCCTTAAGGCAGATTTCTTTATTCTGCCGGAGGACACCTCGGCGGAGCGCTTGGGCGTTCATCCGGGTGATGCGGTCGTCGCACGCATTCTGACATATCCGACGCGCCTGGAATCGGGCACCGTGACGATCGAGCGCCGTATTGGCGGCGACGATGCGCCCGATTTGGGCGTTCAGTATGTGATGGCGCGCTATGGCTATACCGATACGTATCCCGAGGCCGCGCTAGCCGAGGCCGAGGCACTTTCGCTCGATGTTGCCTCGGCACTCAAGGACCCGCTTCGCCGAGACCTGCGTGACCGCTTTGTCATTACGATTGACCCGGTCGACGCGCGCGACTTTGACGACGCCATCTCGCTGGAGCGCACGCCCGAGGGTGGCTACAAGCTGGGTGTCCATATTGCCGACGTTTCGCACTATGTTGCCTGGGACGGACATATCGATCTGGAAGCCCGCCATCGCACGACGTCGGTGTATCTTGCCGATCGCGTGCTGCCCATGTTGCCCGAGCGCCTGTCGAACGATTTGTGCTCGCTGCGTCCCGACGAGGACCGCTTGGCGTTTACCGTCGACATTGAGCTCGACGCGCAGGGTCGCGTGCGCCATTACGATCCCTATCCCAGTGTGATCCGCTCGCGTGTGCGCATGGACTACGACGGCGCCGAGGCGCTGCTGGTGCGTGCCGGTGCGGTGCAGTATTCGGTGCTGGAGGGTGCCGTCGAGGATGTTGCCGCGGTTGAAGCCTCGCGCGAGGAGGCGCTCGAGCGCGGGCTTGCGTGCGAGGAGACCGCTCGCGGCTATAACGTCGACTTGGGGGATTTCCTCGTAGCTGCCAACGAGCTCGCCGAGCTTCGCCGTCGTATTCGTCGCGCACGCGGTTCGGTCGACTTTGATACGGCCGAGATCCGCGCGCTGCTGGACGAGAACGGCGTGCCCGTGCAGATCGTGGCCCGTGAGCGCTCGTGTGCCACGTCGCTGATTGAGGAAGCCATGCTGCTGGCCAACGAGTGCGTGGCGGAGTGGCTGGCCGACCGCGATATCGAGGCCTGCTATCGCGTGCATGACGATCCCAGTCCCGACAGCCTGCACGGTGCCGCCGTGGCGCTGGCACAGCTGGGCATCATCGATGACCGTCGCGCGTCCGGCATTGCTCTGGGAAGCCCCGACGAGCTGCAGGCGGCGGTTGATGCCGCAGCCGGTACGGCCAACGCGCCGCTCGTCAACACGTTGCTACTGCGCAGTATGCAGCGCGCACTGTACAAGCCGCGCAACGAGGGCCACTTTGCACTTGCCGCGCCGTGCTATTGCCACTTTACGAGTCCCATTCGCCGCTATCCCGACCTGGTGGTGCATCGCGTACTCAAGCTGCAGCTGGCCTACGAGCGGCTGGGCGGCAAGGACGCCTTGGTGCGCACGCCGCGGCTGATCGGTAAGGGTCGCGAGTCCCTGCCGCGCATCCTGCCGCAAATCTGCCGCGCGTGCAGCGATGCCGAGCGTGCGGCCGACGCCGCCAGCCATGCGACGCAAAAGATCAAGATCGCCCAGTACTACGAGGACCGCCTGGGCGAGCGCTACACCGGAACGATCTCGTGGGTCAGCAGCATGGGCCTCTTTGTGCGCCTGGATCTGACACAGGTTGAGGGTTTGGTTTCGATCAAGAGCCTGGGCAACGAGTGGTTCGAGTTTGATGAGGACGCGCTCACGCTCACGGGCGCCGACACGGGGACTCGCTATGAGCTGGGGCAGCGCGTGATCATCGAGGTCTCGCGCGTCAACACCACGCGCGGGCACTTGGATTTCAGGCTTATTCATTAGCCGGAATTTGGCGACTGATAGAGAACGGGGCGGTCTTTTGGGGCCGCCTTTTTTGTGGCGGTTCAATCGCCTTGCCGCTCGCGCGCTTGCATCTTCCGCCTGCTATAGCGGAGATAAAACCTACCAAAATAAACCTGTCCCTTTTTGGGAGGTTTACGAGAGAGCGGGGATGAGATGACAACGGTGTACGGGTATGCACGGGTGAGCTCGCGTGATCAAAATCTGAATCGGCAGCTGGATGCGCTGGGCGCCTATGGCGTGGAACCGGCGAATATTTTTGCCGATCATGCGAGCGGCAAGGACTTCGATCGACCGCGGTATCGCGAGCTGCTGTGCGCGTTGGATTCCGGTGATGTGCTGGTGGTACTTTCCATTGATCGGCTGGGCCGTAACTACAGCGAGATCCTCGAGGAATGGCGGTGCATAACCAAAGAGCTCGGCGCCGCCATCGTGGTGCTGGACATGCCATTGCTCGACACGCGCGCCAGAGATTGCGGTGGGTCGGACGTGACGAGTGCATTGATTGCCGATATTGTTTTGCAGCTGCTGAGCTATGTGGCGCAGGTGGAGCGCGAGAACATTCGCCGGCGCCAAGCCGAGGGCATTGCGGCGGCGCGAGCGCGCGGCGTACGTTTTGGCCGGCCCCGCAAGCCCTGTCCCCCGCAATTCGAGCTGGTGCGCGATACCTACGAGGCGGGTGATATCACGCGGAGTCAGGCGGCAAAGCGGCTAGGCGTGTGCGTGGGGACGTTCGATCGCTGGATGCGCGAGATGGAGTAGGGGCGCCACGGTCCTTTGGCGCCCCGATTCGAACATTTTGGATTTCGCTACGGCGACAACTGCATTTGGGGGTACACTCGCTGCTGCTCAAAAAATGACGGAGGTTAGCCCTTGGCGCGTGTGAAGCACATAGTCGGATGGATTTCGGTTGTCCTGCTGGTCGTGACGCTGGCAAGTATTTGGATGCTGACGGAGCAAAACGTGGAGCAGACGTCGTCGCTCAGCGAGTCGACTGCGCGAGCGGTGGAAGGACAGGCCGCGGACGTGCGGCCCGACGCCGCGCAGGAGTCCCAGGCGGGGGATGCCGCCGGGGGCGCGGATTCAACGACTGCCACCATTCATCCCGACCCGCTTGCGCCCGTTCGTCTGTGGATGGGTGCCAACATTCGTCGCGTCGCACATACCGTTGAGTTCTTCTTTGTAGGACTGTTTGCTTCGGCGACAGTGGCATGCCTGGGCGAGTGCCTGCCGTGCGCGCGATTCCGGTACGTACTCGCTCTGCTCTTTTGCGCCGTCTGCTCTGTCGGTGACCAAGTGCACAAGATCTTTGTTCCTGGTCGTCATTTCGACATAATCGATTTGGGCTTCGATGCTGCGGGCTATGTCACCGCCATGCTGTTGGTGCTGCTGGCGGCAGTACTGGTTCAGCGCGCGACCTGTCCCATTGGCGCCCATGCGAAACGTCGTTAACAACCCTGTTACGAATAATGCGACCTCGATGAATCATTTTGTGTCGCGCGTATTTCCGAGCGGTCGGATTTGAGGGGCGAGCGGTAGAACGCTCGCCCTTTGTGCGCCACGATGCGGCACAATGTACCGTAAAAGCTGTTTATATCCGGTACGAATCGTTCGTTGGTCTTTAATTCTTCTCAACGGAGGTGTTTGAGATGACAAACGGATTGCTTTTAAGGCTTCGCGAGCGTGAGCTCAGCGCGAGTCCGGCGGAACGCAATGTCATCGCATACGTGAGCGCTCATCCGCATGAGGTGGTCGGGCTGTCCGTCCGCGGTCTTGCCGATGCCACGTTCTCCTCGCCCTCGAGCATTTTGCGTTTTTGCAAGCGCTTGGGTTTTGCGGGCTACAAGGAGTTCCAGCGCGAACTGATTGCCGAACTGGCGCTCTTGGGTGACAAGAAAGACGTTGCCCTCGAGGACATCTCCATGGACGACAGCGTCGAACGTATCGTGGGGAAGGTGATGAAAAGCAACGTGCGCACAATCGAGGCGACGGCGCGAACGCTCGATTACACCGTCTTGGAGCGATGCGCGGCCCATCTTAAGCGGGCACGCGCGGTCAATCTGTTCGGTATCGGTGCCTCTCGTTTGGTCGCGCACGATCTAGCGCAAAAGCTCATGCGTGTTGACAAAGAGTGCCATCTGTACGACGACTGGCATGATCAGCTCCTGTGTGCCAAGAACATGCATGAGGGCGATATGGCAATCGCCTTTAGCTACTCGGGCTTAACGCAAGAAGTGCTGGACTGTACCGTCGAGGCTCAACGTCACAACTGTCCCGTTGTGGCCGTGACCAAGGTAGACGGATCGTCCAAGCTTGCCACCATGGCCGATGCCGTGCTCGGCGTTGCTGCAAGCGAGCCCTTGGTCCGCAGCGGTGCCATGGCCTCGCGTATGGCCCAGCTTATGGTTGTCGATGCCCTGTACGCTGCTTACGTTGCCAGCGACTACGAGCGGGCGACGCATGTCATTAAGCAAAACTACATCGAGAAACAGGAAAGATGAGGTGAATGAAATGCTCGATTTAACAAAATTCACGACCGAACAGCGTAATCAAAGGTCAATGGACCTCGATACGATGACATCGCTGCAAATCGTCACGACGATGAATGATGAGGATCTTCGTGCCGTCCAGTCGGTCACGAAAGTGTTGCCCCAGGTTGCCACAGCAATCGACTGGGCTGCTGAGGCACTCGAGCGCGGCGGGCGCGTCTTTTACATGGGCGCAGGCACCAGCGGTCGTCTGGGCGTACTCGACGCTTCGGAGTGTCCGCCCACGTTTGGCGTGTCACCCGATCTGATCGTCGGGCTCATTGCCGGAGGCGAGACGGCGTTTATCAAGGCTGTCGAAGGTGCCGAAGACAGCGAGGAGCTTGGCGCGAGCGACCTGCGGGAGCGTGGACTTTCGGACAAGGATCTTGTCGTTGGCCTGGCGGCAAGCGGTCGTACTCCCTATGTGGTGGGCGGCCTTGTGTACGCCAAAGCAACTGGGTGCAAGACCATCGCAATTGCCTGTAACCAAGGGTCGAAGATCGGGGAGAGCGCGGATCTTGCCATTGAGCCTGTGCCCGGTCCCGAGGTGCTGACCGGCTCAACGAGGCTCAAAGCGGGAACGGTCCAAAAGCTCATTCTCAATATGATTTCGACCGGTGCCATGGTCAAGATTGGCAAGGTGTACCAAAACCTGATGGTCGATGTACAGCAGACGAACGAGAAGTTGGTGGTGCGCGGCCAGAACATCGTGATGGAGGCGACCGGCTGCACGCGCGAGCGCGCTGTTCAGGCGCTTGCAGATGCCGGCGGCCACGTAAA
>USFU01000090.1 GCA_900554135.1 uncultured Collinsella sp.
TCCGCCGTGTGCTCGCGAGGCAGATGAATCGTAAAAGTCGTACCCTTTCCAAGCTCCGACTCCACGGATATGTAGCCGTGATGACGCTCGACAATCTGCTTGGTCACGGCGAGGCCCACGCCCAGGCCACCCGCCTCGCGGGCGCGACTGGCATCGGCACGCCAAAAACGTCCGAAGATGCGCGACAAATCATCCTTGGCGATACCGATACCCGTATCCGAAACCGCGATATCGACGTGCTTGCGGTCGCTAAGCACCGACACCACGACCCAACCCCCCTCGGGGGTATAGCGCATGGCGTTACTCAAGAGGTTGATGACGCATTGCGTGATCATGTCGGGATCTGCCTCGACAACGTCATCGTGACCCTGCGTCTCATCTGCAAAGCGCAAACGCAGGTCACGGTCGGCAAACAGGCGCTCCTGGCCATTCACAATCGAACGCACAAACGGCACCATATCCACCGGCTCCAGGTTGAGCGGCGCGGTACTGTTTTCCATGCGCGACAGGTCGAGCATCTGCTGCACCAGACGGGCCAGACGACGCGTCTCGGAAGCGACCGTCTCCAGATGCTCGTCGTCGGTGGGATACACGCCGTCCTGCATGGCCTCGACCGTTGCAAGCATGGCCATGAGCGGCGTACGCAGCTCGTGGGCAACATCAGAGGTTAGGCGCTTCTCGTGCTTCATATCCTTTTCGAGCGAGGTGGCCATCTCATCGAAGGTCTCTCCCAGCTGATCGATCTCATCATCGCCGCGCAAGCCCGTACGAGCGGACAGGTCTCCATCGCGAATCTGCTTGGCGGTGCTGGTAATACGATGAATCGGCTTGGTGAGCATGCGCGACATGAGCGCTCCGATAACGACCGAGATGCAGACGGCCACAACCGCGGCAAGGGCCATGGCGTTAAAGGTCTTCTCTCTGAATGCTGAGTCTGCCTTGGTGAGCAGGGCATCGGAGCCAATCGCCCACAATTTGACCTGACCCACGTGCTCGCCGGAGGACGTCACAATCTCAACGTTGGCAACACTATTGGAATCGGTGGGAGCAGACGAGACTGGGCTGTGCGACGCCTTCTTTCCGCTCGTACCGTCGGTTGTCGCCTGATTTTCGCGTACATCGGCAGTAGCGCTTGCCGAGGGCCACGAGTCGTCGTAGACGATGACGCCCTTTTTATTGACAACCTGCATACCAAGATCGTCGGACACCAAACTCGATGTCGCGATCGCACGCAGCTCCCCCGCGGTCCAAGAACCATTTTCCTCATATGACGTTGCCAACTTTTCGGCAGCGGAATTGGCGATTTCGACAATATTGGAGCGCGTGTAATCCGTAAAAACCGTACCCCATACAACGGAGACTACGCCCACCAGCACCAATACCGTCATGAGCGATGTCAGGGCAAAAGCCAGGGCCATACGCGAGGGATAGCTCATCGTTGGCCGTGAATCGGAACGAGGCGTGTTCCAACTAGCCTTGGAACCCGCCTCGTTCTCCTGCTTATGCTTTTGCCCGATTTCAAAGCGCGCAGGTGTCATATGTGATTTCCTTTATTTCTCGTCCGACTTATCGGTCTTGGTCGGAGCCTCGAAGCGGTAGCCGACACCGTGGACGGTGTAGAGCCACTTGGGCTTCTTGGGGTCGTCGCCCAGCTTGGCGCGAAGGTTCTTCACGTGGCTGTCGATGGTGCGCTCGTAACCCTCAAAGTCGTAGCCGAGCACCTTCTCGACCAGCTCCATGCGGTTGTAGACGCGGCCGGGGTGACGGGCAAGCGTGGTGAGCAGCTTGAACTCGGAAGCCGTCAGGTCGACTTCCTTGCCCTCGACCAAAATCTTGTGGCCCGAGATGTCAATGACCAAATCGCCAAAGTCGAGCACCTCGACGGCCGGCTCATCGGCCTGGTGGGCACGGCGGAACAAGGCGCGCACGCGCGCGACAAGCTCGCGCGGCGAGAACGGCTTGATCAGGTAGTCGTCGGCGCCGAGCTCGAGGCCGATAATACGGTCCTCGATCTCGCCCTTGGCCGTCAGCATAATGATGGGGACATCCGAGGTGTCGCGAATGGTGCGGCAAACGCGCTCGCCGGGAATCTTAGGGAGCATGAGGTCGAGCACGACCAGGTCGAACTGATGCTTCTCGAACTCCTCGATAGCGGACTGGCCGTCGCCCACGCCCACAACCCAATAGCCCTCGCGCTCGAGATAGGCAGCGACAGCGTCGCGGATTGCCTTCTCATCCTCGACCAGCAGAATCTTTTTTGCATCTGAAGCCATAACACGGCCCCCCTGTCTCAATTAGCTAAGAACAAGCTCATTTTAACGCACCTGAGCCCACCGGGCGTCGCATGGGTGCGATAGCTCGGCGGGCGGTACTCATAGTCACAACGCGCTTATTCCCCTGTCGACGCCTTTTTAACCCCTCGGAGACTAAAGAGAGAACAAGCGAGCGGTAACCGTCTCGGGAATTCCCTGGCTGTTACGCACCGTTGCGTACGTTAAGAACGAGCTCGATTTACCCGCCGTAGCAGGATAATCGCCATACTCCAAGGCTCGGTCGGGCGACAGAAGCGAGCCGTAGGTCTTAGCCGAAGTGTCAATCAAAAAATGCGACGCCTGAACTTTAACCAGGTATTTGTTTTTCCTTCCCGCAGCGCACGCGAGCGGCTCACGCGAAAGGAAGAGGTACGGCCCGCCCTCGTTACCGATATAGGTGCCCATATTGCCCAGGCTGCCCACACCGCTATACGTCGCCTCAATGGAGAACACGAAGGTGTCTCCCATATACACGGCCTCGAAAGGCGAAACCGACGAAGGAAGCACCAGCTGAGCCCGCTTCGTGTTGTTGCCGTCAGTCAGGTCGATCGCCGTCATACCGTAATAGACGCCCTCATCATTGTGTACACGGGGCGAGATGGTCAGGATGCCGTCGCTCACACGCGGGGCGGATGCGAAGCGGCCCGTCGACTTCCAAATAGTCTCAGGCTTGGACTCGCTGGGCGACTGACGGTAGCAGTACGAATCGTTACTCGTCTTGGTGCCGCCGGACGAAGGCATCTTATACCAGATGACCGACGACCCATACGCCGTGAAGAGCGGCGGATCGTAGTTTTCGCCGCCGCGGTCGAGCTCGACAGCGTTGCCGGTAAGGGAGGAGCCTGCAAGGTTTTGCGCATAGAGTTTCCAAGACGCATTGGCAAAGTTCATCTCGACCCATGCGAACACGCCATCACCCGCGCGAACGTCGTAAAACGCATAACCGGTTCCCTCAATGGGATCCTCGATAAGTGTGGTAAGCGAGCCATCGCCCAGGTTGAGCACACCAAGCGTATTGGCATGCAGGGCAGAAGCAGGCGCCATCATCGCGGCAGCGTAGTCGCCATCGCAGTAGTACAGCAGCGTGCCCAGCGGCAGCGTCCACGAGGCCGCGGGCTCAAGATCGATATCGACAGCTTCGTACTCATCAGTGATCGAGACAATCTTCGAATCGTCCTTGATAACCTGCGGCTCGCCAGCGGCGTCATCACTCGTGCCCGTTTTTTTCGAGCAACCGGCCAGTACGGCAGCAGCACCGGTAGCGGCGCCACCCAGCACAAAACCTCGACGCGTTATTCCATTCTTAAAGCGATCAGCGATGCTCATTAGGCGATCTCTGCGCGAGCGGCCTCGATAGCGCGCGTAAGCTGATCGGCGCAAGAGGTCTTTTTCATACCGCAGGTATTACCGGCGAGAACCTCGATTACGCGATCGGCGGGAGCGCCCTCGACCAGCCTGGAGATGGCCTTGAGGTTGCCATCGCAGCCGCCAGTAAACTCGACGCCCAGCACCTTGCTGCCATCGTCAGAGAGATTGAGGTGAATATTGCGAGAGCATACACCCTGAGGCTTGTAGTCAAAACTAATCATTGAGATCCCCTCTCAGAAAGAAATTTCAGACGTCTATTATCCCCGCCTGGACCGACTTATTATCGCAAGCACCGATTCAACATCCTACGATGCTTGGACTGGTGGGGGCAAGATTAGCAGTCCGCACCCCGTACGTGGACCATGCGCTTCTCACGATACATATTGTGGTCGGCGACGCGATATACATCGGCCAGCGTATTTCCAGCCGTCTCGACGGTCGCCACGCCAATCGATGCGCTGACCGTCAGGGTCTCATCGCTTACCGCGGCAAGACCGAGACGAAGGTCCTGTTCCAGCCCGAGCGCAGACTCGTTGTCAGTATGGGGGCAAACCAGCAAAAACTCGTCGCCGCCAACGCGCATCGGCAGGTAATCCGCACCAGCCACCCGCCGCAGCACGGACGCCGTCCGTCGCAGCAGTTCATCCCCCATCTCGTGACCATAGATGTCGTTGGTCCGCTTGAGATAATTACAGTCCACCATAATCACGCTCACTGGCAAGTCCTCGTTTACCAGGCTATCTCCACGCGATTCCAGATAGTTGCGGTTGCGAAGCCCCGTCAGTTTATCTTGGTATGACAGCTCCTCAGCATGCTTGACCATCGATATGTTGTGCGTCGCCACGACAACCGACTCCAGCCGGCCTTGCTCATCGCGATGCTGGGGGACAACCTGTAGCGAGTACCAAGCGCCTCGACAATCTCGCACCTCGGCAGCCAAGTACGGTACGCCCTCCATACGTTCACGAAGCGTACTTATATCTACGAGTCCCACAACCGCTTCGCGGCTTTCGGGGCTCACGATATCCCGGCAGACTGTGTCCATAAAGTCATATGCCTCGTTGTGCTCGGCAAATATCTTCGCTATCGCCGGCGACATATTGATTCCCTCGATCTCGAGGGTGTCGAGATGCAAAAGGAAGGTCGAATCGTAGATGGCGCTTATGGCATTGATAATGCCGAGCTGTTTATCTTTTTCGACCAAATTGCGGTGGTCAACGATATTCCGAGCCAACAGCACCACGACCCAAAACGCAAGGCACACCAAGACGCCGACGGCGACAAATGAAATCCTGTCAGACATGACCTCAGATTTGGGATATAGCGCAAACAGGCGGTAGTCCTTATATGCCGCACGCACGGCATACCATTTGTCTCCTCGATATTCGATGCGCGTCAGGCCATCTTCTTTCCATTCAACTCCTGTACTGGTGAGGAGTCGAGCGAGCGACACATCGGCATCGGCGCTGTTGGATGAGACAATCTCCGCATCCTCCATAACAAGCACCGTGGGGCCCTGGTGGAAGGTGTTGTTCGAAAGCACGTCGGCTATGGCATATGAATAGTCGTCCGCCGAATCGGAAACAAGTGAGCGGTATGCCAGGGCAACGCCGTCGCCATACGGGACAGCACAGACGGCAAAAACGACACCACGTCGCTCAACGACAGTTGAGTAGGTCACTTTGGAACCTTGATACATCGATGCGACCGGCGAACAGGCCAGCTCCTCTCGCCACAACATGAGCGGATCGCGACCATCGATGTCGTAGTGGGCAGCCATATGGCCATCGGAGTCCATGACCATCAACCCCGAAAGGTTCTCGGCATGGACAAATTGCTCGATAAGATCGTTGTTAACCTCAACGCGATCAGGGGACAGGAACGTCGCAAACGATTCGACCGCGGCGAGCAAATCGTGCGTCTCCTCGGTTTTTCTCCCCTGTTCGTAGCGGTCATATTTTTCGCAAGCGTTTTCCAAAAACACCATGGTTTCTTGGCCAAACCCAAGCGTTTTTTCGAGGCAGCGATGGGTTCCAACCGTATACAACAGGCCTAACAAGACAGCGCTGACAATAACGCCGACAGCTATGACGGTCAGAGTCTTTCGACGCAAGCGGTGCTCATCATTTGTCATGATTCCGCTCCTTGCCCGCCCGTCGTCGCTCCTGCCTTGTAATTGTCCACAATGCGCTCTATCGTGCCGTCTCGATCCATGTCGAACAGCGCGGTATTGAGGTTTTTGACGCACTCTCCCTCATAGGCAACATCAAATGCAACGCCCAGGTCAACCGTCATAACGTTGTCGGCAAACACACGATAAACGCCGGGATACTGGGCGACGAGTCGATCAAGCGATTGAACGTCCGCCATCCAACAGTCAACACACCCTTTGGCGAGGGCGGCTTTGCAGAGCTCGGCAGAACCATACGATTTGATTTGCACGTCCGGCGAGATTTCCAGATCCCCTGCGAGCAATCGGCGTTCGCTCACCGAGCCCGCAATCACCGCGATGGTCTTGCTTCCATCGAGATGCGCCAAGGACTTGATGCCACTCGTTTTCTTGGCGGAAACCGAGACCGTCACGGTTAGATACGGCTCGGTCCAGTAATACTTATCCTCGCGATAACAGGGAGAATAATCACACCACAGGCAATCGATATCACCGTTTTTGAGCAGCCGGTCGCGATCGTTCCAGTCAATATCGACAAACTGTGGCTTGAGCCCCGCACGCTTGCAGGCCTCGCGGGCGATGTCGATATCGATACCGGCGTAATCGCCCGTGGTATCGACATACACATAGGGGTCGTTATCCGTAACGCCGATTTTGAGTACCGGGAGATCTTTGTCGGCTTCATTCGAGGAGGAAGAACTGCTTCGAACGGTATACGTCAGGGCGGCCACACAGGCGGCAACAAGGAGCATGAGCGTAAACGAGACGATGGCGGCTCGCTTGGTGCGTCCGGGCACGCGCCTCCCTTCATCGAAACAGCAGTCGGATTTCATTGTATACCCGGGGCTGATGCGGCAATAAAAAAGCGCCTCACCCAAGATGGGCAAGGCACCAAAGGTTGAAATGCATCCGCAAGCGGTCGAATTAGGTTAACCCTACTCGAAGTTCAGCTGCTCCAGGCGGTCGAAGACCGTATCGATGCGGGTGAGGAAGTCCCACGGATCAAAGATCTCGTCGAGCTTCTCCTGGCTGACGGTGCAGCGCGGATCGGC
>USFU01000091.1 GCA_900554135.1 uncultured Collinsella sp.
TAGGTTTCCATGAGCACGTCGGCCTGGGTCTCGCCGGCAAACATGGTGTAGGGCAGGACCGTGCCGCAGATGGCGAGCGCCAGACCGGCTAGCATGGCCTTGACGACAGGACGCTCCCCTATGGCATGGGCAAGCGCTTCGCTTGCGTGCTCGGAGACAAAGTACAGCCAGCCGCAAACGGTGCCAACCAACGCCAGCGGAATGAGCCAGGTAAGCTCCAGGTTGCCCACCTCGGCGGACTCGAACCTGGGCATGCCCATGCCGCCGCCCATGAGCTGGCCGAGCAGCAGGTAGGTGCCCAGGCCGCCGGCAATCGCAATGCCGTAGACCACCGTCTTTTGCGCCTTGGGCAGCTTGATGGTGATCTCGCCGGACATGGACTCATCGTCGGCGTCTTCGCCCTGGCCGTCGGCGCTACCGGCAAGCGGTGCCACAAAGCCAAAGACGGGCGCGGTAAAGAGCGCCGTCAACGCGGCCTGGGTACCCAGCAGCGTAAGCTCCCTAAATTCGGCGCCAAAGCGGCGCATGCGGTCGCCGACCCAGCTGCACAGACCCGCGATAACGCCGGTCAGGCCGGCCTCCGGTCCAATACTTCCGCCAAACAGCAGCGGCAGCAATGCCGCGAGCGAAAGCTTGCCCAGGTTGTCGTACGGGTAGCGCCCGTCTTGCTTAACCTTAGCCATCACCTGGTTGAGGTCATCGGTCTTGGTGCCTGTCATCTTCTCGTACAGACCAATTAACAGACCGCCCAGCAAGCAGACAAAAAACGGGTACGGCAGAAAGCCAAACGGGCCGCTGGCAAGCTCGGGCGAAGCGACGCCCAGCGCGTGCGGAATCTCGGTCCATAGATAGTCGATACCGTGCTCCATCGCAAAAAAGAACAGCCAGACCGCGGCACCTGCGAACGCACCGGTCACGGCAACGCTAACTAAAAACAGCGCGCGGTTTGTGGGTTTGGCAAGGTTATCCATCGGGTCCTCCCGCGGTCAAAGTCGACATAGTTATGTTTTATTGTAGAGCGAGCGTTGCCCGAACGAGCTAACCGTCTGCGCCGCAAACGGCACCATTGGGAGCCATAGTGGGACAGGCTCAAGACTTATCCGTTGATAATCGAGGCAATCTCGCGCAAATCG
Source organism: uncultured Collinsella sp. (assembly GCA_900554135.1). The sequence continues at coordinate 1,134 of USFU01000091.1, forward strand.
TCGGCAAAGTAAATGCCTTGCTGGCGCTGCGGGCTCGATAAACCCTTATCGATCATGTGCCCGAGCAGCGCCTTGAGGTCGTTGTAGTAACCGTCCAGGTTATACAGGATGCACGGAGCACTCAGGTGCCCCAACGACACCGCGGACATGACCTCGGCAATCTCCTCGAGCGTGCCCGTCCCACCGGGAAAGGCGATGAACGCATCGCCGAGCTCAATCATCTTGGCCTTGCGCTCCGCCATATCGCTCGTCACGATGAGGTCGTCGATACCGTCATGTTGAAACTCGGCCTCGATAAAAAAGCTCGGCTCCACACCCGTCACGTGTCCGCCAGCATCGAGCACGCTATCGGCGAGCGCACCCATCAGGCCCGATTTGGACCCGCCGTATACCAGCGCGTGTCCGTTGGCGCCAATCCAGTTGCCCAGCTCCTGCACCGCGGGCAGAAACGCCGGGTCATTGCCAGTGTTGGCACCCAGGTACACGGTGATGTTCATATTTGTCTCCCTGTTGTGGCGCACGACGTTCGTCTTAGCGCTGGCGTCGACGATACTCGCGCACGCGACGCGAAAGATCGGCAAGCTCGTCGCGATCGAGCTCTTCCAAATGCTCCAGATCATCCATAAAGCGCGCCATGGTGTCCTTTTGACGCATCTTGATGAGCGTATTGCAGTAGTTCACCGCCACGCCCGTGAGCATGGCGATGTAGAAGATGCTGATAACGCTCAAGACGACGGTAATGGCGCGGGCAACCGGTGTCTCGGCCGGAATGTCACCAAAGCCGATGGTCGAGACCGTCTCAAAGCTAAACCACAGGCCATCGCCAAACGTGAGGGTCGTGGGCTCGGACAGCCAGACGGCCGTCGAGCACAGCAGGAAAAAGACGAGAAACACGCCTGTTATGTGGGCAAATCCTGCCTGATGCAACACATCGGCAAGTGTCCTCAGCTTTTTCATCGCGACCCCTTCCGCGGACAATCATTCACATTTGCTCGATATTGTCCCACGCCTCCCCCGCAAACGGAACTAGTCATTGGGGACGTTCTTAAACGACTAGTCATTCAAGAACGTCCCCAATGACTAGTCGTTTAAGAACGTCCCCGATGACTATATCTGTGGGCAAACGGGGCACCTGAGCTGGTATCCTTACGTGATACTGTCTCGATTCGTTAGGATTGCATGTGAGAGCTGCCACTGTCCTTCGTTCAGTTATATGTCGCACCCTGGCCGCCGCGCTTACCGCGCTCGCCGTACTGAGCGCCGTCGCGCCCGCCCCCGCCTTTGCCACCGACTCCGATCAGCAGGTCAAAACGGTCCGCGTCGGCTGGCTCGTCAACAACGAGGGCTTCCAGGACGGCACCCCCGGTGAGCGTCTCTCGGGATGGGGCTACGAGTACCTCCAGACCCTGTCGTACTACACGCCCGGCTGGCGGTACGAATACGTCCCCGGCACCTTCACCGAGCTTATGGACATGCTCGAAGCAGGCGAGATCGACCTCATGCCCAACATCTCCTACTCCGAGGAACGCGCCCAAAAGCTGCTCTTTTCCTCGAACCCCGAGGGCACCGAGCGCTACTACATCTACGCCAAGCCCGATCGCGACGATCTGGCCAAGGGCGACCCCCAAGCGCTCCAAGGCCTTACCATCGGCTACAACCCCGACGTTATGCAAACCTTCGTTGGCCAGCAGTGGCTCGCCAACGAAGGCATTACCTGCACCTATAAAGAAATCGACACTGGCGGTGCCCTCTTTGACGCGCTCGCAAACGGCGAGGTCGACGCCATCATCATGAACGACACCATTTCGTCGCCCGATGCGTCGCCCATGTTCTACGTTGGTTCGAGCGACTACTATTTTGCCGTCCCCAAAAGCCGCCCCGACCTGATGGACGACATCAATGCCGCCATGTCGGCAATCGCCCGCGTCAACCCACGCTATATCGACGAAGTCAAATCTAACTACTCGGCCCAAAACAGCGGCTCATCATCGCTCAACAGCCCCGAACGTTCCTGGCTCAAAGCAAATGACAACACCATCACGCTCGGCTACATTACGGGCAAACTCCCCTACTGCAACGAAGACGAAAACGACGAAATGGAAGGCTCGCTCGCATCGCTTGCGACGACGCTGCACGATAAATTTGGCATTACGGTCAAAACCGTCGCCTTTGATAGCTACAAGATGATGTCAAAGGCCCTGTCAAAGGGAAGCATAGACGTTGCGCTGCCGGTATACCGAGATTACTGGTTTGCCGAGCAAACAGGCGTTGCGCAGTCGGTATCGTTGGGGACCATATCCCTCACCGCCATCCACACCGGCAGCGACCTGAACAAAGACCTTCAGAACATCGCCTGTACCAAATCATCGTTTGTCAACAAAAATGCACTTGAAAATCTGTTCCCCACAGCGACCGTGACCGAATACCAATCCGACAATGAAGTGTTCGACGCTCTCAGGAGGGGAACGGCGCGCTGCATCCTCACTCCCAGTTCACGTGTAAAAACTATCGGCGACCGTCATGATCTCAAGGACTACGAGACGGTCGAGCTCCCTGACACCTGTGAGCTCTCGTGCTGGATTTCGCGCGGAAAGCCCGAGCTGCTGGGAATCATCAACAAGGGCATCATCAATGCCGGAGAATCGCTCTCCGCAAGCAATTACTCATCCACGTCGTACACGACCCAGAAATCAGACACGCTTCAATTCCTTTTTCGCAACCGCACCGCCATTGCCGCTACCCTCATCGGTATGTTGTCGGTCGGCATCGTCCTGCTCATCTGGGCGCTCGTGCGCGCTCGAACCGAGCGCAAAAAAGCCGACGCTGCCAACGCCGCTAAGACGGCATTCCTCACGCGCATGAGCCACGACATCCGTACGCCGCTCAACGGTATCCTGGGCCTTATCGAGATCGAGGAATTGAAGGAAGGCGATATCAAGGTCGCCCGCGAGAGCCGTGCCAAGGCGCGCGTTGCCGCCAATCACCTGCTCTCGCTGATCAACGACATCCTCGAGATGGGCAAAATCGAAGACCGCAAGCTAACACTGGAGCATGCGTCTTTTAACCTCAAAGAGCTCTGTGACAATACGCTGGTTCTGTGCAAGCTCCGCGCGACCAGTAACGGCATCACCATGCAGGACAATAGTCTGCCGTACGCCACGGGGCCATACATGATCGGCAGTCCCACCCATATCCGACAGATCATGATCAACCTGTTAGACAACAGCATTAAGTACAACAAGCACGGCGGCTCCGTCACCTTTAGTTCAAAGACCAAGCCACTCGATAACGGGCGCGCGCTCTTTTGCTTTAGCGTTTCGGATACCGGCATTGGCATGACTCCCAAGTTTTTAAAGCATATCTATGAGCCGTTTGCCCAAGAAGGTGACGATGCGCGCAGCAAGTTCCAAGGAACCGGCATGGGCATGCCAATCGTCAAGTCGCTTATTGAACTGATGGGCGGCACCATCGAAGTCACCAGTGAGCTCCATGTGGGCACCTCGTTCTACGTGGAGATTCCGCTCGATATCGACGAGAATCCCCAGGCGCGGGCGAATACGGTTGAGAGTGCGCCCGACTGCTCGCTCGCCGACATGAACGTGCTGCTCGCCGAAGACAACGAATTGAATGCCGAGATTGCCCAGACGCTGCTAGAATCCGAGGGCGTCGTGGTCACCCGCGCCGCCAACGGCAACGAGGTCGTCGATCTGTACCTGTCGCATCCCGCCGGCAGCTTCGATGCGATCCTGATGGACATTATGATGCCGGGCATGGACGGCTATGAGGCAACCCGCACGATTCGTCTGAGCGAGAAGGTCGATGCAGCCGATATCCCCATCATCGCGCTCACCGCCAATGCCTTTGCCGAGGACGCCAAGGCGGCACACGATGCCGGCATGAACGCCCATCTGTCCAAACCGCTCGACTTTAACAAGCTCAAAAACATACTCGCCCGCATCAAGAAAAACGGATCCGTTTCGCTATAGTTTTTGCAGCAACCACGCACGACCAGAAAGGAAGCCAACGATGTTTAGGCCCTTACGTCGAAAGAAACGCGCCATCACCGACGAGGAAGCGCGCAAACTGCTCGCCACCTGCAAGCGCGGCGTCTTTGCCGTCAACGGCGACGATGGCTACCCGTACGCCATTCCCGTCAACTACTTCTTTGACGCCGAGCACGACAAGATTTATTTCCATGGCGCCAAGGCTGGCCACAAGGTCGACGCACTCAAGCGCGATGACAAGGTCTGCTTTACCGTTTACGGCAACGAGTGGTACCAGGACGGTGACTGGGCTCCCTACGTTATGAGCACCGTCGTCTTTGGCCGTTGTCGCCTGGCGAATGACACCCCCGCGTTTATCGAGGACAAAGTCCGCCAGCTCGCGCTTAAGTACTACCCTTCCGCCGAGGAAGTCGAAGAGGAAATCGCCAAGGACATTAAGGGCGTCCAACTTTACGAGATTTCGATTGAGCATCTCTGCGGTAAGCAGATTCAGGAAAAGTAAGCCCCTCAGCAGGCCTCATCAATAGCAATATGGCCCGGTTCCAACCCACCTTGGAACCGGGCCATATGCTTATGAAGCGTCGGCGGCGATGTGCGCTAGCGCCTCGACGAGCTCTTGCGAGCTCACAGGCTTGCTCAGGTGCGCGTTCATGCCCGCCTCGCGCGAAAGCCTGCGGTCGTCGGCAAAGGCGTTGGCGCTCACGGCAATAATCGGTGTGGTCGCGGCATCCTCGCGATCGAGCGCTCGGATCTGACGCGTGGCCTCAAGGCCATCGATGCCCGGCATCATGATGTCCATCAACACCACGTCATACTCGTGCGGTGCGCTCGCGGCAAACGCCTCAACGGCAGACTCGCCATCCTTAGCATGCGTCACGACGGCACCGGCACGGCTGAGCGTAAACTGCGCGATCTCGGCATTCAAATCGTTATCCTCTACGAGCAAAACGCGCAAGCCCTGGAGCGCATCGTCATCGCCCGCATCCGCGCGAACTGCCTGAGGAATCTCGGAGCGTTTGCATTTCTCGAACGGCAGACGGATGGTAAACGTCGTCCCCTGCCCCAAGACGCTCGTAAAGCTCATGGTTCCGCCCATAAGCTCGACCAACTGTTTTGCGATAGGCGCGCCCAGGCCAGTTCCCGATGAGGCGCCTTCCACCTGTTGCTCCTCGCGGCAAAACGGCTCGTAGAGGTGCTGCTGGAACTCCTCGCTCATGCCAATACCGTTGTCGGCGATCGTGTATTCATAGACGGGGACGCCATCTACGGGTTCCACCTCGCGGCACACCAGGCGAACATAGCCGCCCTGGCGGTTGTACTTGACGGCATTGCCGGCAATATTGAGCAACAAGCGCTTGAGGTGCGTCACGCTCACCCGTGCATAGGGATGATCAAGCGTCTGCTGGTCGCAGATAATTGTCACCAGACGTTCCTCGGCCTGGCGCTCCAGAATATCGCGCACTTCACAGTTGAGGGCCACCAAATTTATGGGCACGAGGTTCAGGTCGACCTGTCCGCTCTCCAGGCGACTCATATCGAGTGCCTCGTTGGCAAGGTCGAGCAGCAGTCCCGATGCCGTCCAGATTTTTGAGCGGCACTCAGTCTGTTTTTGCAGATCGTCCGCATTGGCATTGCCAACCTCGACCATGCCGCGAATGCCGTTGATGGGCGTGCGCAGATCGTGGCTCATGCGACGCAGAAACTCCGTCTTTGCCGAGTTGGC